>CAZFOM010000052.1:0-1550 GCA_964520155.1 uncultured Rickettsiales bacterium | reverse complement strand
GTTCTCCGGATCCATTGTCGATATGCCCTACATCACCAACCCGTATAAAATTCAACGATATCTGCACCATAACCGTTATGAACCTCGCTGAATATATTGCATTTGCACACCAGCTTGCTGGACTGTCTGGCGACATCATCCGTCCGTATTTTCGTGCGCAAACGGGGGTTGAAATCAAACCGGATCATTCACCGGTGACGCACGCGGATCGCGAAGCGGAACAGGCGCAACGCAAGGCGATTCTGGAGCGCTATCCCGATCACGGCATCTGGGGTGAGGAGTTCGGACAGCATCATATCGACCGCGAATGGGTCTGGGTGCTCGATCCGGTGGACGGCACCAAATCCTTTATGTCCGGTTTTCCGACTTTCGGCACTCTGATCGCACTCACGCATCGGCATCTCCCCGTGCTGGGGCTGATCCATCAACCTATTTCCGGCGAGCGCTGGATAGGAGTCACAGGTCATCCCACACAATTCAATGGTACAGTGGTTTGTTCGCATCCAACGGTTACGCTGGCGGAAGCAACTTTATGCACTACCTCGCCGGATCTGCTCAGTGCGGAGGAACGTATCCGCTTTGATCGTGTGCGTGCCAAAACCCGCTACACGCTCTATGGCTATGACTGCTATGCCTATGCGCAACTCGCCAGCGGCCATGTGCACGCCGTCATCGAAACCGGACTCAAACCCCATGATTTCTGCGCACTCGCACCGGTGATCAACGGCGCAGGCGGCGTGATGACCGACTGGGATGGCAACCCACTCACCATGCAATCCGACGGGCGCGTGATCGCTGCCGCAAACCCCACACTACATCAACAGATCCTGAGTCAACTATGAAACCCGTACATGTGATCGGTGCCGGTATGGCAGGCAGCGAGGCCTGCTGGCAAATCATCCGTCAGGGCATACCCGTGATCCTGCACGAGATGCGCCCTACCCGCAAAACCGAGGCACACCATACCGCGCATTTTGCCGAACTGGTCTGTTCCAATTCGTTCCGCAATGACGATGTGCATAGCGCGATCGGCTTGCTGCATGAGGAAATGCGCCGTTGTGATTCACTGATTCTGCATACGGCGGATGAGCATAAGGTGCCTGCCGGTGGAGCGCTTGCGGTCGATCGCGATGGATTTGCGCAAGCGATTTCGCGCACCCTCGAAGCACATCCACTGGTAACGATTTCGCGCGAGGAAGTTACGGCATTACCCGATGCTGCGCGGGAGAATGTGATTATAGCGACCGGCCCGCTCACCTCCTCCGCCCTGTCTGACAGTATTCTTAAACATACAGGAGAAGCGTATCTCGCTTTCTTCGATGCCATCGCGCCGATTGTGCTCAAGGAATCGATTGATATGAGCAAGGCGTGGTTCCAGTCGCGCTATGACAAGCCCGGGCCAGGGGGAACCGGTGCTGATTATATCAACTGCCCGATGAATAAGGAGCAATACTACGCCTTTATTGAGGCGTTGCTTGCGGGTGAAAAAACCAGCTTCAAGGAGTGGGAAAAAAATACACCGTATTTTGAAGGGTGCCTACCCATTGAGG
>CAZFOM010000051.1:5704-12489 GCA_964520155.1 uncultured Rickettsiales bacterium | reverse complement strand
GTGCAGCAATTCCCGGCCGTGCTGTTTGCCGGCGCGCTGGGCTTCAGGTCGGAGGAATTTTTCGATCTCGCCGAAGAACGCAAACAACTCTCGCAAGCCCCGAATGTGAGCTTTAATTAGGTTTTATGGCACTCGCCGCCGTTGGGCTGCAAACCCAGATCTGGAACAATAACGCGAAATCTGTTTTGTTATTGATATTGTTTCCCCTGCTATTGATCTGGATGGTGGCGGCGTTTTTCTTTCTTCTATCCTGGAGTGCCCAGCATTACATGCCGCAAGCGCAATACCGGCACAGCATACCTGCTTTTGAGGCGTCCTCTCGTGATCCGCAGTTTGGCCATTTTCTGATCATGAAACCGCTTGATGCCGCAGTGGAAGGGGTACGCCGCTACTGGCACTGGCCGATGCTGATTGCCACAATCTGGATGCTAATTGCATTTTTGTTTCATGAACGGATGATTAATATGTCCACCGGCGCCCGTTCGCTGGAACGCAAAGAAAATCCCGATCTTTATAACCTGCTTGAGAATCTGTGCATTTCGCGTGGTCTGACGATGCCAAAATTGCATCTCATTGACGCACCGGATGTGCTCAATGCCTATGCCAGCGGCATTTCGCCCACTTCCTATGCCGTCACCTTAACCTCAGGGCTCGTCAAACGCCTGAATCCTGATGAGATCGAAGCGGTCATGGCGCACGAGCTTACCCACATCACCAACCGTGATGTACGGCTTCTCATCGTAAGCGTAATCTTCGTCGGGATGATTAGTTTTTTTTGTCATATGGTGTATGAACTGATGCGTAGCGCGCTGCGTGGTCGCCATGTCGCCATGCGGGACAGGCGAGAAGCCAAGGGTGCGGTGATGATTCTGCTGATCGCACTGGTGGTGCTGATCATCGGGTATTGTTTTGCACAAATCATGCGCTTTGCGCTCTCGCGTAAGCGTGAATTTCTGGCCGATGCCGGAGCCGTTGAGCTGACCAAAAATCCCGATGCGATGATCTCCGCACTGCGCAAAATTTCGGGTCATTCGGATCTGGAGGGTGTATCGGGTGAAGTCAAACAGATGTTCATTGATTCGCCACCGTCATTTTTTGGCTTGATGTCCACCCACCCGCCGATGGAAAAACGGATTCATGCACTGAGCATGATGGGCGGTAAAGAATACGCAAACCATCAAGGCCCCTGGAGCTGATATGAAACCGGTTGCACCCTATTTTGAGAAACATGTTTTCTGCTGCACCAATCAGCGTGAAGCGGGGCACGCGCGCGGATGCTGTGCCGACAAAAACGCCTCCGAACTGCGCGACTACATGAAAGCCAAAGTCAAGGAAGCCCGACTGCCTAAAGTGCGGGTTAATGCGGCGGGGTGTCTCGATCGCTGCGAACTGGGGCCAACCTTCGTCATTTATCCCGAAGGCGTCTGGTATAGCTGCAAAACCAAAGAAGATGTGGACGAGGTGATCGAAACGCACCTGCAAAAAGGCCAGATCGTCGAGCGGCTTTTTCTGCCGACAGATCGCAAGCGCTAACTGCGAGATATATCGGTCTTAGTGGTATCACCAAACAGCTTATTGATGCAAAAACCTGCAACTGGAATACACACCACGCCCGCGACAATGGAAAACACCGCGCCAGCAGCGCCCAGTTTTGCAGATTTTCCGACCATGTTTTGTTCAACATTCTTCACTATTTCTTGCTCTTTGCTAGTGAATGGGTTGACTTTCTTCACGCATCGTTGCCAGAAATTCTGTGAATCGGGCGTGTGGGGAGTGTGCTCGCTAGCCTGCACGATAGCCTGCTCCACAACCGATTCAACATCGCGTGCGAGTGGAACCGTGTGATTGGTTGACAGTTTTGCCACATCGTACACATGTTTTTCGCGCAGCGATTCACCGATAATCATGGGTTTATGTGGCTGGGCGCCGCCATTTTTCTCCAAGAATTCTGCCGTTCGCTGTTTCAATTCCTCAAACGATCCCACCAATTCGACTTTTGAATCTGCCTGAATCGGGCGGGAAAACATTCCGATTGCAAACTGTTTCTTTTGATTATTTGCCGCATAGATTGTCGCTTCCGGATAAAAATCCGATGCAAAGGTTCTCGACGGTGGAGAAGGAAGCAGAATGTCCTTACAGAATCTCCAGAACGTATGTTTTTCGTAGGTTTTGAAGTGTTTGAGCGGACAGTGAATTTTTAACTCCAACCCATGCTCAGACAAGGCATTGCGTAGCTTTTCAAACTCCATTTCGAGTGGATACAGCTTGTCGAACTCCCCCTGCGCGATGTCTTTGATGAACAGATCTTCATAGCGAATGTTGGATTTGAGTTGGCTTGTTCGCCTAGAAAACTCATGCACATGGACGCTATGCCACGCCTTACGCATGTGATCCACATGCGCTGCCGCAACATCAATAAGCCTGTTCATGGTGTCCGTGATCATGTTCCTATGCACCTGATTAACCGGTGCATAGTATCAGAACAGGATGGTACTTCGTGTTACAAATTCATGACAATGTGAATCACAACACACTGATATCACTTAAAAACCACCGTTTTGTGGCCATTGATGAGCACACGATGTTCGATATGGTATTTCAGTGCTCGCGCAAGCACGACGCATTCAATATCGCGCCCCACCGCCTCCAGATCCTCCGGTGTGAAGGTATGATCCACGCGTGCCACTTCCTGATCAATGATGGGGCCTTCATCGAGATCCGTAGTGACATAATGCGCCGTCGCTCCGATCAGCTTAACACCCCGATCAAACGCCTGATGGTAGGGTTTGGCGCCTTTGAAACTGGGCAGAAAGGAATGATGGATATTGATGGCGCATCCCACCAGTTGGCTGCACAGTTCGGGAGATAGAATCTGCATATAGCGCGCCAGCACCACGGCATCCACCTGATGCCGCTTGATCACATCGAGCACCTTGGCTTCCTGTTCCTCTTTGCGCCCAGACTGCAACGGAAAATGGTAGTAGGGAATGTTGTGCCACTCGACATAGGATTTGAGATCCGGATGATTCGATACGACCGCCGGAATTTCGATCGGCAGAATGCCGGTGCGGTAGCGGTGCAATAGATCGTTCAGGCAATGGCTGTATTTCGACACCATCACCAGCACGCGGGATTTTTGCGCCTTATTATGTAAGCTCCAGCGCATATGGAACCGATCCGCCACCTGATCGAAAAAGCGCTTTTTCAGTTCATTTTCGGAAGGGGTATTCGCGCCAGAAGAAAACTCGATGCGCAAAAAAAACTGGTTGGTGGACGCGTCTCCATACTGCGCGGATTCGATGATGAACCCGTCCTGCTCAAGCAGGAACGTCGTGACGGAGGCGACAATCCCTCGTACGTCCGGACAGGACAGTGTCAGTATATAGCGTGCATCGGGCATGGAGATACTCGTCAGTTGAGCGGTTGCGCGGTTTTAGTTTTACTCATGCCATATTGCAAGAGTTCTTGGTTATACCGTGGAAACAGGCAGGTAACACGGGTTCCCTCGCCGGTGCGCGACTCCAGATGCACCTCGCCGCCATGCAGTTCGACAAAACTTTTGACCATCGAAAGCCCCAGCCCCGTCCCAGACTTCACTTTGCGGTAGAACTTGCCAAACACCGCCTTCTGTTCTTCGGGATCAATGCCCACGCCTTTATCCTGCACCCATAGCGCCACCTGATCCGGCGCGGGCGCCTGACCTTTGATTAGATCCGCCCCGAGTGTGACCATGCCGCCGCGTTCAGAGAATTTGATCGCGTTCGACAACAGATTCAGAAGAATTTGTTTCACGCGCGTTTCGTCCGCTAGCATTTTGCCGATCCTGGTATCGCACTCGAAACGCAACGTGATCTCTTTTTCAAGCAGGCGTTGCGACATCAGCCCGCGCACTGAATGCAGCGCCGAATAGATATCAAATTCCTTCACATCGAGTCGCATGTATCCCGCTTCGATACTCGCGATATCCAGAATGTCGTTGATCAGTTGCATGAGATGGTGCGAGGATTGATAAATGCCGGACACATACTCTTTCTGTTTGGGACTCAACTCGCCGAAATAGTCCTGCTTCAGCATCTCGGAAAATCCCGTGATCGAGGTCAGAGGCGAGCGCAATTCATAGGATACGTTGGCCAGAAACTCCGATTTCAACCGGTCGGCTTCCTGCAAGGCTTCGTTCTTTTCTCTGAGGCTTCTTTCCACCAGCGTGGAATCGGTCACATCGGTATAGCTGATCAGCGTTGCCCCGTCGGGAAGCGGCACCCAGATCGCATCGAACACGCGCCCGTCTTTGCGTTCCAACCGCTGGCGCTGAATAGAGCGATGATGCAGCTGGCTGATAAACTCCTGCTTGAACTGTTCCCAGTTTGCCACCTCATAGAAGCGTCGCGTATGCTCGAGCACATCGCTGACATGCCACTCGCTCGCAGGCTGGTCGTGTAATCCCCATATCGTGAGAAACACCGGATTACAAAGTTTCAATCGCCCATCTTCGCCATACACCACAATCGCTTCATGCAGATTGTCGAGCGTCGCGCGCTGCACCGCGGTTAAGGTATTATAGGAGCGCTCGAGCGCCAGGCGATCCGTCACATCTTCGTAGGAAAACAGAATACCGCCGAGCGCATGAGGAATGGATAAAACGCGCAATGTTTTGCCGTCAGGTAGATAGAATATATCCTCCTTCGGTTCGATCAGATCCGTAAACAGCCGTTGCTGCTGTTGCTTGAATACGGGGAAATTGGCCTGTTCGGGTAGTCGCCGTTTTTCGCGTAACACCTCAAGAATCTCGGCATAGGTGGGAAAATGATTGAGCCACCCCTCATCCAATCCCCACAGCCGAACATAGGCATAGTTAAAGTATTTGAGGCGTGTATCGGCGCCAAACACGGCAACCGCGCTCGCTGTACTCTCGAGTAGATCCCGCTGCGCCGAAACATGCCGCTCGAGATCTTCTTTCGATTGCTCCAGCTCGCTAATATCCTGCCCTACTCCCACCAGCATCGGCTCGCCTGGGATGGGAAGCTCCATCAGTTGATACCAACGCCGCTGACCATCCACCACAATATGACGACGTTCGCTTTTTGCTTCCCCACTTTCCTGCGCGACCTTGGCAAGCACCTTGGCATGACGATGCAGTTCGAGGTCTTCGGCACCTGCGGTTTTATCGGTAGATTCGTCGGTCATCTGGCTATGGCTTACGTTGCAATAGCGGATCGCAAGCGTGGCATCCCGCATCCACACCGGAAACGGCAACACGTTGAGTATGGTGGAATACTGTTTGATTTCGGCTTTGAGTTTTTCGTTTTCCTTGGACACGCGAGCTGCGTTTTTCTGCTGAATCGTCACATCGCGAAACCAAATGATAATCTCCCGCGTATGGCCGCTCATATCCTGCACGCCGGAGGCCGTGCACTCAAGATACCGCCGCATATCGCTGGTGGTAACGAAAAACAGCATATGGCTTTTGCCTTTGCGAAGATCGTCCAGCGCGGATTGCAATAGCTGCGCGCTCTTGCTTTCTAGCCCGTGATGAAAAAGATCCGTCACGGATTTCAAATTGGGCTGTGCCAATAATTCTCTAAGGCGCGAGGATACAGTTTCGGTTCCGGTTTGCAGGTTGTGATAATAATACCCGCCATCCACCGCGCTGATAAGCAAGGCCTCAGGCGCATCTTCAGACATAGTGGGAGTGGGTTCGTAACCGAGCTTCTGGTGCAGAAAAAATCCAGCAGCAATACCTATTGCCACAAACAGCAACGCAGAGATCACACTCGTCGCATCCCATGCCGCTGCAAACGCGGGCAAAGGCGCAACTACGACAGCAAGTGGTACTATACTCTGCGAGAACCGTGTAAACCGCATGGATTCTGATGTAACCCAGAATCCATGGGATATCAAACTGTTAATTAGTAGCGGTAAGCGTCCGGCTTGAACGGCCCTTCAACTCCGACACCGATATAATCGGATTGCTCTTTGGTGAGTTTGGTGAGCTTCGCACCCACTTTGTCGAGATGGAGCGCCGCGACTTTCTCATCCAACTTCTTGGGCAGCACATAGACTTTTTTCTCGTATGCCTTGAAGTTGTTCCACAGCTCAATCTGTGCGAGCACCTGATTGGAAAACGACGTGCTCATGACAAAGCTCGGATGCCCCGTCGCGCAGCCCAGATTCACCAGACGTCCCTTGGCCAGCACGATCAGGCGCTTGCCATCGGGAAATTCCACCTCGTCCACCTGCGGTTTAATTTCCGTCCATTTCATATTGCGCAGCGCGTTGATCTGGATCTCGTTGTCGAAATGCCCGATGTTGCACACAATCGCACGATCCTTCATCTGACGCATATGCTCGATGGTGATGATGTCCACGTTGCCAGTTGCGGTCACGAAAATATCACCTAAAGGCGCAGCATCCTCCATCGTGACGACCTGATAGCCTTCCATCGCCGCCTGCAGCGCGCAGATCGGATCAATTTCCGTCACCAGTACACGCGCACCCTGACCACGCATCGCATGGGCACTGCCTTTGCCCACATCGCCATACCCCGCGACTACCACGATTTTACCAGCAATCATGACATCCGTAGCGCGTTTGACTCCATCGGGCAGCGATTCACGGCATCCATAGAGATTATCGAATTTGGATTTGGTAACCGAATCATTCACGTTGATCGCGGGAATCAGTAACTTGCCTGCTTTTTCCATTTCCTTAAGACGATGCACGCCGGTGGTGGTCTCTTCCGAAACACCGCGCACATGTTTCATCAGATCGGGATATTTTTCGTGCAT
>CAZFOM010000051.1:0-5694 GCA_964520155.1 uncultured Rickettsiales bacterium | reverse complement strand
ATATTCGGTGCCCAGCCGTTCGGGCCGTGAATGGTCTGCTCAATGCACCAGTCATATTCCTCATCGGTTTCGCCTTTCCATGCGAACACCGGAATGCCTTTGGATGCAATGGCTGCTGCCGCCTGATCCTGCGTCGAGAAGATATTGCAGCTCGACCAGCGCACCTCCGCTCCGAGTTCGATCAGGGTTTCGATCAACACCGCCGTCTGAATCGTCATATGCAGACAGCCAGCAATACGCGCACCTTTGAGCGGCTTGCTCTTGCTGTATTCTTTACGAATCGCCATCAGGCCTGGCATTTCGGTTTCTGCCAGGCTGATTTCTTTCAATCCCAGATCCGCCAGATGAATATCTGCGACCTTATAATCCGTAAACAATGGGGTATGGGTGGTTTTAGCCTGTGCGCTCATAGTATATGCCTTTGTCAGTAAGTGAATGCTCGGCAGGGATCATTAATAGAACTCCCCTAAACTGCAAGCACAAAGCGTATATACAGAGACTGCTTGCAGGTTTGCATCAGGAAAGGTAACACCATTTACGGAAATCTTTTTTAGGAATCGCGTATTGATTTGACGCAGGCATGGAACAGGACGAAAAACCACTCTCCCAGCGAATCAGCGATCTTGGCGTGCATATTGTGCCCCTGCAATCGCATGATTATTCCATACAAAAATGGTACCTGCTGACCGATGCCACGAACGGTCAGATCCTTGAAGACGACCGCACTGCAGGCGTCGTATCGCTTCTCGAACACCACAACATCGATTGTGTGGAGCGTGACAGCCGCATAACCGTGAAAGAACCAAGCGCCATCGCCGTGTTGCAGGAAATTACGGATTCGCACGAATACCGCTACCATGAGCATTTCCACTCTGGACAGATCCTCTCGGTGTCAAATATCATGGATCAGAGCGAAACCGAAAAGCATAATCTCTACGAATCCATCGCGCTTTCAGGCAAGTGGCGGCTGTCGAATACCGGATCCCTCGTGATGGAGTTGCGTCTGGCAACCAAGCCCATCGGTGAGCTTATTCACCTGCTTAATGGCGTGGATGCGCATTTTTCCTGCGAGCACGTCAATCACAGCGACCTATTGCATGTGACCGATGCCCCAACCATATCCGCCGTGCAACAGGCGAGAACCAGCATCATCAAGCGCATTGGTTATGACCATCCGGAAATCAAGGATATGCAGAACCGCATCCGCGATCTGATCATGTTCGCACAATCCGTACAGGTGGGGGCTGAGATCAAACCGGAGCCAACTCCCAATGATAATAAATCGCCCTAGACGCGCCCCAACTTAGCCGATCTGCATTCGCGTGTTGATGTTGATATGAGGCAATAACGCCAGCATATCACTCAAGCTGATAGCCACGCATCCCAGTGTCGGCCTGAAATCCGGTTGCGCGATATGAAAGAAAATCGCACTTCCCCGCCCCGCAATCACCGGATCATCGTTATACCCAATCGGCACAATGATATCGTAGGTGCGGTCTTGGCGCCATAATACCTCGTGAGAAGCATCAAAGGGCAGCTTTACGGGCAGGTTATAGCGCGGATGTTTGGGATCATCGCACCAACCATCGTCCGGCCTGATCGCACTGAGTGCAATGCCGCCTGCGGGCGCCTGCGCAAATACATCCGGACGGTAATACCCGTTTCGTAATGCGAAATTACCCATCGGTGTCGTCTTGCTGCCTTCAAAGGTGCTATGCGAAAAACCGTTGGAGCCAATAGCGCACCGAATCAAGCGATCGCCTGCGCGAAGCTGGTTGGGGCGCTCGACGAAAATCGTATCAATCATGCGGATTTTTTCTTGCCTGACTTCGCGCTTACCAGACGGGTTACAAGTTCGACCAGATGCTTGGCAGTGAGTCCCGCATGTGCATATTGCACATCGGGATGGTGATGATCCTGAAATTCGTCAGGTAACACCAGTGAGCGGAACTTTGCCGGAATCCGGTTAAATGTGGCATCGAGCAGTCCATCGGATGCGACAAACTGCAACACATGCGAACCGAACCCGCCAATAGCACCCTCTTCAATCGTAATCACCAGCTCATGCTCTTTCATGAGCCTGCGAATAAGCGCGTGGTCAAGTGGCTTGGCAAACCGCGCATCCGCCACCGTGGTCGAAATACCCAGTGAATCCAGCATGGAGGAGGCTTTGATACACTCCTGCATACGCGTGCCGAAATTCAAAATCGCTACAGTATTACCTTCGCGAAGGATTCTTCCTTTACCGATCTCGATCGGCACTCCCGATTCCGGTAATGCCACTCCTGTACCTTCTCCGCGCGGATAGCGAAACGCGATGGGAGATTCATCATACTGCGCGGCGGTAGCCACCATATGCACCAGCTCCGCCTCATCAGAAGGTGCCATCACCACGAAATTCGGCAACGTCGCAAGGTAGGTAATGTCAAAGGAACCCGCATGGGTTGCACCATCCGCCCCCACCAGTCCGGCGCGATCAATGGCAAAGCGCACGGGGAGTTTCTGGATCGCCACATCATGCACCACCTGATCATAGGCGCGTTGCAGGAAGGTGGAATAGATGGCGGCAAAGGGTTTGTAGCCTTCGCAAGCAAGCCCTGCAGCAAACGTCACGGCATGTTGCTCCGCAATCCCAACATCAAAGCAGCGCTCGGGAAATTTTTTGGCAAACTCATCCAGCCCCGTGCCCGATGGCATAGCTGCGGTGATAGCCACCACCTTGTCGTCCCGTTTCGCCTCATGAATGAGCGCCTGTGAAAACACCTTGGTGTAGGTGGGGGCACCGGCCTTCGATTTCGATTGCGCTCCGGTCGTGACATCAAACTTGGTGACACCATGGTATTTATCGCTGGATGCTTCAGCGGGAGCGTAGCCATAACCTTTTTTAGTTACGACATGGATGAGGATCGGGCCGGTATCGCGGTCATCGCGAATGTTTTTAAGCACGGGCAGTAAGTGATCAAGATTATGCCCGTCTATGGGGCCGACATAATAAAACCCCAGCTCTTCAAACAAAGTACCGCCGGTTGCCAGCCCGCGCGCGTATTTCTCCGCATTCTTGGCAAAACGCGCCAACGGGCCAGGAAACGCATTGACGACCGATTTCGCGATATCACGAAATGTCAGGTAGGATTTGGATGATATCAGCCTGGAAAGATACGCACTCATTGCGCCGGTGGGAGGGGCAATGGACATATCGTTATCGTTCAGGATTACGATCAGGCGCGAACCCAGATGCCCCGCATTATTCATCGCCTCAAACGCCATGCCTGCGCTCATCGCACCGTCACCAATGATGGCAATGACTTCATTTTTTTTGCTATTCAGATCGCGGGCAACCGCCATCCCGAGCCCTGCTGAAATCGAGGTTGAGCTATGCCCTGCACCAAAAACATCGTATTCGCTTTCACTGCGTTTGCAGAAACCCGATAAGCCTTCGGGCTGACGGATCGTGCGGATACGGTCACGCCGACCGGTCAGAATCTTGTGCGGATAGGCCTGATGCCCCACATCCCAGATCAGTTTGTCGCGCGGCGTATCGAACACATGATGGAGCGCAACGGTAAGTTCCACTACGCCGAGTCCCGCACCTAAATGCCCACCCGTATGCGATACAGCATCAATGGTTTCGGCGCGCAGCTCTTTTGCCAGTTGCTTTAGCTGGTCAATCGAGAAATTTCGGGTATCGTGCGGCTCGGTAACTTGATCGAGTAACCGGCCGGCCGTCAGGGTGGATTCGTTCACGAGTCTGGCTCTTTGTTGAGTTTTTTCGCATACTACGTTTTTTTCCAACATATGCAAGGCAGACCAACGTTTTTTATACAGGTTTTATGGGGGGTCGTAGCGATACTGCTGCTCGCCAGAACCGCATCGGCTCAGGCCGATATTCTGACGCCCGAACTGACCAGCCGCATCCATTGCACGTTACTGCTGAACAGTGTCACCCCCTACCCTGTCGCCGTACCCATCCTAAAGGGAAAAATTGAAACATTTGTAGGAGGAAAAAGTGCCGCATCGGATCAGTTAATTGCCTATCTTGAGCGCACCGAATGGTTACCCGATTTCGGGTTTCTGGTCGGTTCACGCTGGGAAAGCATGAGCCTGTCTGAGCGTAATCGCTTCAACCGCATATTCACACTCTATCTAGGATCCCATTATGCACTGCGTGACTATGCACAGTCTAATTGCGCGATGCACGCAACCATTCAAGGGCAACCCCACGAAGGCGATCCGCAACGCCGCACGCTTTCCATGCGCGCAGTCGTTTACACGCAATTGATCCGACAGGATTCCCGCATTGCCATGATATATGATTATAATTTTATACCGGAACACGGCTGGATACTCACCGACATCGCGTTGCAAGATCGTGCACTGACCGAAGCCTATCGCGGCAAAATCAATCAGTGGATTGCCGAAAAAGGAACGCGCAACCTGGAATTGACGCTGGAACCTCTTACGCGGCGCTGAGAGTTATTCACTTGTTTTTTATATTAAATTCGTGACACGGAACGGTCAAAAAACTGTCACGAAATGTTAACACTACGTTTACTGCGTTATATTAGAATCAGTCGTAGTTATTTTACCAGAATTCCTGTCGAAAGAGGTAGTTATGGGTTGGTGGTCAAACGTGAAGGCAAAAGCGGGAAACGCCGTTTCCGGTATCATGGGAGAAGATCTCGATACCAGCATCAGCAGCAACTTCAATCCCGATGGATTGGGCTTTACCAACGCAATGGATGCAACGGTAAATGAACTGCTCGAGCAGAACATCAACACCTCGATTATTCGTCATGAAGGGCAGGATGCGATTCGCTATGGTCAGGTGGATCAGGGGGAACGTTTGCTTTCGACTGCCCGCAAGATGGATGAAAAAGGCGAAAAAGCATTCGCAGAGTTAAACGCAAAATACGGCGAAGCGGTGGTAGGCGATGCGATGAATCGCGTGGATTATGAAAACCGCTATTTCAGCCAGCTACCCGATGCCGCACTCAAAGATAATAACGAGGTTCGTCCGGATCGCGCGGAAGCGCAATTTGTGGATAATGGTGGTTTTGAAGCCCGCCGTGACGGTCTAATAAATAGTCTCAAATCCTACATGGCAAAAGGGTTAGATGCTGCCGGTGCGTTTTTCGATAAAGCCGCAAAACTGGGTGAGCGCATTCAAGATACGATTGAAGATGGTGTGGTTGCCGGACTGAATGGTGTAGCGCAAGGCGCCAAAGCAACGGTTGATGGTATCAACAACAACCTTGTCAAGCCGACCAAAGAAATCGTGATGCAGAATGTGCAAGACATTCGCCTTGGCACACGAATGGCCGTCGATGAGTTCCATCAAAAGCGCGAAGCGATTCAGCAGAAAGTGGTAAATGCGAAGAACCGCGTGGATGAATTTGCTGCACAGAAAGCCGATGCTGCAGAGCAGTGGATTGATCAGAAAGTTGCTGCTGCGAAAGAGATGAAAGATGGGGTCGTAAAAAGCGCCCAATCAACCTATCACTCGCTGGAAGATCGTGCCTTGGCCGGCGTGGCTATGCTTAAAGCAGAGGCTTCCAAAGAGGGCATTGCAAGCCGTCTGGATGCAGTCGCCAAGCGCACCGGTGAAGCGTCACAAACCAAAGCGAATGCGTTGTTGGAGAAGGCCGCCGCCTCCGAGAAAACCATCAGCACCGGCGCATTTACTACCCTTAACGG
>CAZFOM010000050.1:3157-12571 GCA_964520155.1 uncultured Rickettsiales bacterium | reverse complement strand
GGGCTAAGAGTTTTACCGGTGATTATAATAGTATAACGCATGCATTCGATGTGGCTGACTCAACTCGCTCTGTTGATGCTATTCTAAGTGCGGTAAGAAATGCGATAGGCGGTATGGGGCAAGCGCAAACCATGGAGTTTGGCGATGCTCCGTTGCCTTCTATGGAAATCAAAGGAGGTAAAGATCAGTTAGTGGCGGCAATGGCGGAACTTGGTGAACCTGTTACGCTTAGAAACGATGGGCAACAACAAGCATGCGATCGTCTAAAAGACGCACTGGTATTTTCTCTTGCTCGCAATATCCCTGATTTTTCTGATAACGACAGAAATAAAATTGCAGCAGCTATTGCTGGACGCGTAACAGATCAGCTAGGCGATTTGATGGATCCGCGCAAAAATGCAAAATTTATAAGAATGCTGCTGGGTGATGAACTCAAAGCTGGTATAAATACGGGTGAAATCTATAGCTCTACAAAGTTTTTGAATGATTTGTTCGCAACCCACATAGCAGGCGATGTTGTTGGGATATTGCAGCAGAATACACAACAGCATGTTGCAGCGGCAGCTAAACCAAAAGGTGCATCCGTGCTTCCACCCAGTAAAAGCTGGTTTTAATTCATTATTTTAAACCCCAGCGGTCCATGGCCCTGCCCGAAGCCGGGGGCATTGGCAATGGCGCGGCTGACAAAATCCTGCGCGCGAAGAATTGCTTTTTCCAACTCCATGCCTTGACCAATGCCGGTGGCGACTCCTGATGCGAGCGCGCAGCCGGTACCATGCGTATGGCGGGTTTCGATACGTTCGCTATAAAACGGTAGTATTTTTTCTTTGGTAATCAGTAGATCCGTCAACTGGTTACCGTGCAGATGCCCGCCTTTCATGAGCACCGCATGACAGCCTAGACTGAGTAGCGCAATGCCAGCGGTTTCCATATCTTTTACGGTTTCGATTTTCATTCCCGACAGGATTTCGGCTTCGGGTATATTCGGAGTGATCAGATAGGCTTTTGGAATCAATAACAATTTCAGCGACTCGATGCTCTTTCAAGCAAAGGGGAGCCGCCCTTTGCCACCATCACCGGATCCACAATCAGCGGAATTCCTTTTCCGCCTTCCGCTCGTGTGTGAGGGGAGGTCAGGTGGGGAGTAAGCGCTTCCACCACCGTTTCAATCACCGTAGCGCTGTGCAGCATGCCGGTCTTGATCGCATCGGCGCCGATATCGGAGAGTACAAGTTCGATCTGCTGTTTAATGAAATCCACCGGCACCTCATGGATGCCAAATACGCCTTTCGTATTCTGAGCAGTGAGCGCGGTAATGGCCGTGGCAGCATATCCGCCCAGACAGGTGACGGTTTTCGTATCGCCCTGAATACCGGCGCCTCCACCTGAGTCCGAACCAGCAATAATCAACACGCGTGGCAGTTTGAGAGACATCAGGATTTTACATGCGACAGAATCAGATCATGCAGCTGGGTGCTGATGGTATGCATCGTATTCGCATCCTCCGCTTCGACCATCACGCGGATCAGCGGTTCGGTGCCGGATTTACGAATAAAGATGCGCCCTTTGTTACCCAACGTCTGTTGCGCGTCAGAAATGGCGTTTTGCACCGAAGCATCTTCGAGCGGGTTGACCGCGCCATAGCGGATATTTTTCAGCACCTGTGGGTAAGGCGTGAAACGATGTCCCAAGTTACTCATGGTGGCGCGTTCTTCGACCATCATCGCAAGAATTTGTAGAGCAGCGATCAACCCATCTCCCGTGGTGGCGTAATCGCTCATGATGAGATGCCCCGACTGTTCGCCGCCCAGATTTAATCCATGCAGACGCATCTGCTCGATCACATAGCGATCCCCCACTTTGGTGCGCAGCAAGGTGATATTTTTCTCTGCCAAATATTTCTCAAGCCCCATATTCGACATCTCGGTAGCCACCAACGTATTACCTTTAAGCTGGCCGGTTTTCTGCCAGTAGGTAGCGACCATCGCCATGAGTTGATCGCCATCGAGCAGCTCGCCTTTTTCATCGCAGATCACGAGGCGATCGGCGTCACCATCGACCGCGATACCCAGATGTGCCCCTTCTTTCACCACTGTTTCGCACAGGAGCTTGGGATGGGTTGAACCGCAGTCTTTGTTGATATTAAACCCATCTGGTTTGACACCTAGCGGAATCACTTCCGCGCCGAGTTCCCACAAGATCATCGGCCCCACCTGATAGGCGGCGCCATTCGCGCAATCGAGCACGATCTTAAGTCCATCGAGGCGTAAATGTTTCGGGAAGGTGGATTTGGCAAATTCGATATAGCGGCCATGTGCATCTTCGAGTCGCTTGGCGCGTCCCAGTTTTTCCGGTGCGGCGAGTAGCGGCTCGGTGGGTGCGGCCATTTTTGCTTCAATGGCAAGTTCGGCTTCATCCGATAATTTATACCCGTCCGGGCCAAACAGCTTGATTCCGTTATCCTGAAATGGGTTATGGGAGGCGGAAATCATCACGCCCATATCGGCTCTGAGCGAGCGGGTGAGTAGTGCAACGGCAGGCGTCGGCATCGGGCCAACGAGCACCACATCCATACCGACCGAAATAAAACCGGCGGTGAGTGCGGGTTCAATCAGGTAACCCGATAGGCGCGTGTCTTTTGCGATCACCACGCGATGCCGGTGATCTCCGCGCAGAAAATAGTTCCCCGCCGCCATGCCAAGTTTGAGGGCAATTTCCGCCGTCATCGGTGCACGGTTTGCTGTGCCCCTGATCCCGTCCGTGCCAAAGAATTTTCGTTGTGTCATGCGCGGAAATTAATAGAAATTAACAGGAGTTTCAATGGTATAACCTATGGTTTGTATCAAATCATCTTACCAAACGTTGCAACAGGTAACCCTTTGTTAAGTCTCGTTTGTTAAAGTATGTATGGATGATATGTAGGCCGAACCTAGACACGCCGTATATACCATAAAATTATACAAGGAGAAGAATGGTGAAGAAGTTCCTGCAAACGAGTGTATTTGTCGCATCAATATTTCAGCCTGATACCGGATTTTCACAGCGTGTGGTTGATAACAATACGGCGATGTCCCAAGAGCAAAAGGCCTTTCTCGCAAACTTGCAGAAGTTAGCCAGAGAGATTTCAGAAGGAAAACGAGACGAAGGGTTGATGTCGCGTTTGCTCAACGAAAAGATTCACGAATTCGAGAAAGAAACGAAAAAAGCACGCACCAGAAAACCATCGTATTTTTATGCCACCGTTGCAGGCCCGAAGGAACTGGGAAAACCGTATGCGATTGTCATTGATCCCGATAATCAGTTGGTAACGGTTTTTACACAAGTGAAGGTGAATGAAGATGGTACGCTAAGCGTGGAAGATAAAGAAAAGGCCATAATCTATGCAAAAAACAAGAAGCTGCGCGGCGAAGAAAACAACGAGGCAATCACGAATTCGGCAATGGTCGCCTTAAACGAATCACAGGGCGCGTTTACCAGTCGAGAGACAAAAAATCAGCGTAGCTTTCCACCCCAACGCTGATCTTGTTTCATGCCGTTGCCGCAGCTTCTCCACCACCTTTGCGGCTGCTGGGCAGGGCGCTTTTAATGGGGCTTTTGGGCGGCTGGTTGCTGTCCGTGAAGCGCGTTGGTGGTTTGCCGCCAAGCAATGCCTTGATCTCATCTCCCGACAGCGTTTCGTATTCCAGCAGGCCTTTGGCCAGCGTGTGCAACTGCTCAAGATGCTCGTTTAAGATCTGTTTGGCCTTGTTATGGCCACCCTCCACGATGGCTTTGACTTCGGCATCAATCAGCGCGGTGATAGATTCCGAGTTGCTATTGCCCTGACTGATGCTGTGCCCGAGGAACACTTCCTGCTGATCAGAGCCGTAAAATAACGGGCCGATTTTGTCGCTCATGCCCCATTGCATCACCATGGCCTTGGCCATTTTCGTGGCATACTGAATATCCGATGACGCACCGCTCGTGACTTTATCGTAACCGAAAATCAGTTCTTCCGCGACACGTCCACCCATGGCGACAGCGAGATCGGCGTGCATTTTCTCGCGCGTGACCGAGAGCTTGTCGGCTTCCGGCAGACGCATCACCATACCGAGCGCTCGCCCGCGCGGAATGATGGTGGCTTTGTGTATCGGGTCGGAGGCAGGTGAGTGCAGCGCCACAATTGCATGGCCTGCTTCGTGGTAAGCGGTGAGTTTTTTCTCCTCGTCACTCATCGCAAGCGATTTGCGCTCGGCACCCATCATCACCTTGTCCTTAGCGGATTCGAGCTCTTTCATGGTGACCACTTTTTTACCCACGCGCGCGGCAAGCAGTGCTGCTTCATTTACGAGGTTCGCGAGATCCGCACCGGAGAAGCCTGGTGTGCCGCGTGCAATCACGCGCGCATCCACATCGGGTGCGAGCGGCACTTTGCGCATATGGACTTTGAGGATTTTTTCTCGCCCGTTGATATCGGGATTGGGCACGACGATCTGGCGGTCAAAGCGGCCAGGGCGCAGGAGCGCGGGATCGAGCACATCGGGACGGTTGGTGGCAGCGATAATGATCACGCCTTCGTTCGCTTCAAATCCGTCCATTTCGACGAGCATCTGGTTGAGTGTCTGCTCGCGTTCGTCGTTACCGCCGCCAAGACCTGCGCCACGGTGACGACCCACCGCATCAATTTCGTCGATGAAGATAATACACGGCGCATTTTTCTTGCCCTGTTCAAACATATCGCGCACGCGCGACGCGCCCACGCCCACGAACATCTCGACGAAGTCCGAGCCGGAGATGGTGAAGAACGGCACGTTCGCTTCACCGGCAATCGCACGGGCAAGCAGGGTTTTACCGGTTCCTGGCGGGCCTACGAGCAGGCAGCCTTTGGGGATTTTGCCGCCGAGTTTTTGAAATTTCTGCGGATCGCGTAGAAAATCCACAACTTCTTCGAGCTCTTCTTTTGCCTCGTCAATGCCTGCCACATCTTCAAACGTCACGCGGCCATGTTTTTCCGTAAGCATCCGCGCGCGCGACTTGCCAAAGCCCAAGGCACCACCGCCTCGGCCATCCTTGCCCTGCATCTGACGCATGACAAAGATCCACGCGGCAACGATCAGGATCACCGGCAGCAGCGTCATGAAAATGCTCCACAAACCGGTGGTCGCGGCTGAGCCTGGATCCGCCTGAATTTCGACATTTTTTTCCGTCAGCACATCCACGAGTTTGGGATAATTCGGTGCATCGGTGATAAAGCGCGTGCCGTTTTGGTATTTTCCGTGAATGGTGTTCATGCCATCGGTCACGGACGGTTTGATGGTGACCTGCACGATTTTACCATCATTGACTTCGGCCAGAAATTCGGAGAAAGCGAGGCGCTTGGCGCCGCTCGATTCAGCATTGCCCTGCAGGATGTTGATCAGCCCGAGCAACAGCACGCCGGCGACAATCCACACCATGAAATTCTTGCCGATATTTCCCACGTTTCATTCTCCTTGCGTCATTCGTTTCGTATGCGGTTATCGGGGCAACGCAGGCTAATCCGCTACAGCCACAGGGCGGGCGCAGGGGAAAGCGGCAGGCGCGGCGTGAAGTGCAACCGTATGCTGAAACCAGAAGAATCTGGCCTCTCATAATGAATATGGGGTACTTTTACGACTCCTTCAAGGTCTTTAACCGCCGGAAGGGTGGAAAAAATGGGGCGGGGCAGCGCGCGTCGGATCGCTGCATCAACGGACTTCTCGATGGATCGGAAATCCGAAGTTCCAAGCGCTTCCAGCCGCAGATTTTCCGGCAACTTCTCTTTGCATTCAATCGTAAAGCGGCGATCCCAGACTGTGTTATGAATCAAAGGGATGGCAGGTGCGAGCCGCGCGGGTTCGCGGTAAATCAGCCAGCCAGATTTAGTATGTTTAATCCAGCAGCCGTTCAGGGTGCGTCCGCGCGATCCATTCTGTAGCGCGCTCAAAAGATTCGATACTTCGTTCCAACGCAGCGAATCCGGATCCTGCCCGATGACAGACAGCACCGCCATGAGTAGCGCCGTGGAAGACGTATCAGACATGCGGTCATCCGGCTTGCGCCAGAGTGCGTACCCTTCCGGAAACAAGGAGACTTCTTCGACCAACCGTTTGCATAAATCGGCTTCATCGGCGTGTCGTGCGGCAAGCGCGCGAATACGCGATGCACGAAGCTGCTCTACCACCTCAGATGTAAGCGTGTTGCGGATTCGGTTACGCGCCTGCGTCGGGGATGTATTGCTCGGATCCTCACTCCATGGAATCCGTGCATCACGAAGATAGTCCTGAAGCGCGGCTTTCGTAAAGGGCAGCAAGGGTCTTACGATACGCAGGCCGAACAGGCAGATCACATCTGCCATGCCCGAAAGGCCGCGCGCATGGCTTCCGCGATCCTGCCGCAGTTGCACGGTTTCTGCCTGATCATCGGCATGATGCGCCACCAGCAGATGCAGTATCCCGTGTGTGAAGCACCAGTCGGACATGAGCTGGTAACGCGCGTTTCGGGCAGCGGCAGGGATGCCACTGGCGGGTTTTTCGGCTGTCCACACCAGTGTATGATGCACGATCCCCTGATCCATACACCAGCGTTTGACCCGCTCGGCTTCCACTGGTGATTCTGCGCGCAGCCGGTGATCGACCGTGAGCGCTGTGAGGGGAATGTGTCGCGCGCGTGCCCACTCATACGTTAAGTGGAGCAGCGCCATGCTGTCGGATCCGCCGGATACGGCAACAGCAAGTGGCGAGTGGCGGGTAAAATGCCCGAGCTCCTCAATGTGTCTTAAGAATGCTGAACGCAGCGTTTCCGCCATGCGCGGTTACTGGCAGCCGATACGGCTGATTTCCTGCTCGGCTTTCTGCTTGATGGTTTCGGAACTCGCGCCGAATTTGGCCACGAGCTGTTTGAGCACGACACAGGATTCCTTCTCGCGCTTCATTGCATCGAGCGACATCGCGAGCTTGAGAAGATTATCCGCTGCTTTGGGGCCGGACGGCATGGCCTCAAATCCCTGACGAAAACTGTCGGCGGCTTTCACATAGTCGCGGCGCACATAATGGGTTTCGCCCAGCCAGTAATACGCATTTCCGGTCAGTGGATCTTTGGGGAAGGCTTTGACAAAATCGGCAAAGGATTTTCCGGCATCATCGTATTTGGCCTGATTGAGCAACCGGAACGCGTAGTTATAGTGCGCACGCGGAGACTCAAATTCGGATTGCGCGGCATCTGTGACTCCGGCTTGCGTATCGTCATCGGCGGGTTGTGGTTCGTCTGTGAGAGGCTCGTCTGTATGAGCGGGGGTAGGCATCACGGTGCCCGTGGATTTTTGTTCGAGTTGGTTGAGGCGGAACTCCAGATCCTTGTTCATGCGATCCATCTGCTCTTTCACCTGACGCGAGAGAAACTGGGACTGCTCGAGTTCACCGCGCAATTTCTGCATGTCTTCGCGAATCTCATCGAGCTGGGATTGCAGGTTTGCCGCCGCCGCCTCAGACGGCTCCACTCCTTCGGGGAGTTCGCCGCGCGCGATCTGGCGCTGCAATAATTGCACGTTGCGCTCGAGCGAATCAATGCGGCTGGTCACGGTGCGGTTATTGACCGGCTGTGCGTGAAGGGTGCCCACGGTGGTAACACCAATCAATAATAAGGAGGCAAACAATGTGATGCGAGAGGGTTTCATACAGATGATAACAATGAATAAAGACAAGATGGGGGCACATGCAACAATCCCGCCGGTGGGGTTCCACGCGGCGGGATCGTGTTACTCGTCCGTAATCAGCCGAATTACTGGCCGATCACAGTCACGCCGCGGCGATTCTGCGCCCAGGCGCCTTCATCGGAACCTGGAACGGCGGGACGCTCTTTACCATACGAAATGGTATTGACGCGGCCACCTTCGATGCCGAGGCTGGTGAGGTAACGACGCACGGAAGATGCGCGACGCTCACCGAGAGCGAGGTTGTATTCGCGGGTACCGCGCTCATCCGCATGACCTTCGATGGTCACCGACACGCCGGCGTTCTGTTTCAGGTAATCGGCCTGACGCTGCAGCGTTGCCTGCGCATCGCCACGGATCACCGAGGAATCGTAATCAAAGAAGACGCGATCGGGCACATCGGAGTTCGGCAGGAATCCGATCTCACGACCCATCGAGTCCACACCTGCGCCGCCGGCACCGGTGCCATCTCCGCCAACACCGGCACCAGTGCCGGGAGCGGTTTCGCAGGCGCTAAGCAGCAGAACGGCCGAGAGCGCAGCGATCAATTTATTCGAGAATTTCATAGCATCTACCCTAAAAGGATGGAGGTTAATAGAGGTATTAAAAGGGGTCGCCCGTCCCGCCGGATGCAAACGCGCCCGTGAAACTGACAACGATGTATGCTAGTTAGTGCATATGGGAAATAAATCAACCGTAACCGGTATGGTGATATCGGAAGCACATCACTGTTGCTTGAGGGCAACAGATTAACGCGGCAGGAGAGGCGACCATGCGGGATCCGAAGCATCCATCGGTGTGATGACTTCGCGCAGATTCCAACCGGTGACGTCAATCGTGTACAGGCGCGATATACCGGCGCGACTTCTCGAGCTGCGACCCTGACGGGTGAACATGATCACGCGGCCATTGGGTGCCCAGGTGGGGCCTTCCTCAAGATAGCTTGAGGAAATGGTGCGTTCACCCGAACCATCCGGACGCATGACGCCGATATAGAACTGTCCACCGGCCATTTTGGTGAAGGCGATCAGATCGCCACGCGGCGACCATACAGGTGTACCATAGCGACCCTCGCCGAAGCTGATACGCTGCACATTCCCGCCATTGGCATTCATCGTGTAAAGCTGCTGCGAGCCGCCGCGATCTGAATTGAACACGATACGGTCACCGTCTGGCGAATAAGACGGCGAGGTATCAATACCTGGATTATCGGTGAGGCGACGCATTTCGCGCGAGCGAATATCCATCTCGAAAATCTCGGAATTTCCATCGCGCGCAATCGACATTACGATGCGGCTGCCATTATGGTTAAAGCGTGGCGCAAATGACATGCCTTCAAATCGTCCCAGCACTTCCTCGCGTCCGGTTTGCAGGTCACGCAGATGTACACGCGGGGTTTTTCCGGCGAAAGACATGTAGAGAATATCCTGCGAATCGGGCGAGAAGCGCGGTGTAAGTACCAATTTGCTGCCATCGGTCAGAAATTTATGATTTTCTCCGTCCTGATCCATGATGGCGAGGCGCTTCACGCGCGCTTTGGGCGGGCCACTTTCGGCGACATAGACCACGCGCGTATCAAAATACCCGGATTCGCCGGTCAGGCGCGAATAGATTTCATCGGAAATCAGATGCGCGATGCGACGCCAGTTTCCGCGCACCGTGTTGAATTCTTTTCCGGCGATCTGCTGTTCACCGAGTACATCCCA
>CAZFOM010000050.1:0-3147 GCA_964520155.1 uncultured Rickettsiales bacterium | reverse complement strand
GGCGGAACGCGATTCGCACATTGTTGCCATCGCCAGTTACCGTCGAGGTGACGAGCGCCTGCGAGTTGATGGCGCGCCAGTCAGTAAACCGTGGAATCGCATTGCCGGACGTAATCTGTTCAATAAACGCGGCGCGATCAATCGGGCGGAACAAGCCGGAGCGCTCCAGATCTGCCGATACCACTTCCATAATATTGCGTCCGAGATCAACGGCTGCACCGCCGCCAGTCGGATCCGTAATCGCAATCGGCATCGGTTCAGGATTCGGGCGCGTAATGTCAATTTTGAGTTGCGCCTGTGCAGACAAGGGCAGGGCAATAAGCAGTAAAACAGATAGCAGGCGTTTCATGGAAAGACCCTATGGAGAAATTGGATGTGTTGTTTGTAGTCAAACCATTGGGTGCGTCAAGGGGATGATCTCATGAACGCGCAAAAGTTATTTGCGCTTTTTGCCAGGGTGTTTTGATTGGTTTGTCACCACGGAAGCAGTGACGCTGCCGATAACGGGATTTTCTTCCATCCATTGTGCGGCACCGGATTCAATGATGCTTGTTGGTCGAGCCATATAAGAACCACTATAACTTTTTCCGGTAATGCAATCCGGACGAACAAATAAATTGTCAGTGTCTATATTGGTTCCTGCAATGGAAGCGAGGATACGCGATGCTTTCATGTTTTTCTCTGTGCCTCCGTAGGCGGCACTATTGATGAGCTGTGTCAGGGTGTCTCCCATGGTGTGGCACATGGAGCCTATGAACCGTGCAGCGGAAAGTGTACCGATACCGTGTCCGGTGGAGGTATAGGCAAAGCGTTTTTGGGGATCTTTTTCAATGGCATCCATTTTGCACTCGTGAGCAAAGACACCATCGTTAGTAAGGAAAATGGCAGATGAATTGCAGAAGGGGGAATACGCAAACTCTAACATACAGTTTTCACCAAAGTCTTTGGTTTCGGCTTCTCGAATATGCTTTAGTTGCGAGTCAAAAGAGATTCCCTGTTGTTTGGCTGCTTCTTGTCTGGCTGCGAGGTAATTATAAAACGCGATCTGGTTTTCCGACTCCCAAATGATGATTTTCGGATCACCCTCATGGAGTACAGTCGTGACACCATTCTTATCGGTAAACACGCGAGTTGCTTTGTTAAGAAATGCGTTTGTGGCCTTGTAAGCAGGAGACTTTGTTCTGCTTTCATCTACAGTGACGAGTTGTCTTACACCCCCAATGGTTTTTGGCATTTTGCCACGCATCTCAAAATCTGCAATGACCGAAGGAATGACAACGGCTTTCGTAGTAGGAAATCGGGAAGCAATATGGATAAGATCAAGCCAGCTATTTCCACCTGTTCTAGGTGATGCAAATGTATCGAACACGCTATTATCCATAATCAGGTAAGATGCAGTGGCTCTACGGATGTGAGATGAAACGGGTGCTGTTGGTGTGCTAACACTGCTCCAGTTCACATCTACAGTGTCTATTGATGGCGGCAGTTGTTTTTGAACCATAGGGCGGCGTACATCAATATGTACTATACTGTCGAGCCGCTGCAGTAGATCCGCTGGAGAAACTAGGGGCTTTGGAGGCACAGACGATACTGTCGTTGCAGGGCGCGGTTGGGGTTCAATGCGCGGTTTTATTGGTGCATCGGGCGCCTCATGTACGATGGCTATTGGTTCAGCAGCAGATGTTGAGGGTTTTGTAACGGGTGCTGGTTTGGGTAGCGTTTTGGCAATGGCAAGCCAGCCCGTTGCCATTTTATCAAACGATTTTGGGATAGCGGCGCGCGAGCCATGAAGTGTAAATTCTACAGCATCCCCATGCCCTTGCGGTGGCGTGACGATCACTCGATCTGGTGCAGGGTATTCAACGGAAAATCCCGCATCCTCAATTTTAGCGAGCGTGTTAAGGCGTGTTTGCTGCGCATTGCGAAGCTGCTGTAATTGTTTAGCAAGGCGTTCGATGTACTTCGTTGAGCTGACTAAAGTAGTGCTCCCGTGTGAATCGGTTTTCTGTGCTTCAATAGAGGCCTGCCCGATTCCAAGATCCGGATTTTCAATGATGAGACCATTATCCTCACGGACGACCGTACACCCATATTCGTGTTCAAGGCTATGCAGTATATTTTTATAGACGGCAATATCACGTTCGCACTGCTGCAAAATACTTTTCAAGTTATCCGGCGTTAAGTCTTTTCGCGAACTATATTGAAACAAGATGTTCAGTTCAGGATAATCAATCGGGTTGATACGGTAGTTTTCGTCTCCGTTCCGCTCAAGTAACAAGTTCTTGTCTAAGCAGTAGCTTTGGCATTCCACAAAGTCTGCTTCAACATAACGTTGAATCGCTTCAAGAATGCGATCCTGCATCCAATGATTTCCCCACCGCCTGGTTTTTCCAATGTCTGTTAGCGATCCCTCAACCCGTTTATCGATTTCTACAGGATCAAAGTACTCAGGAAAATCCTCTTGATTTTGCCCGTTGAGATCACGATGTTCTATGGATAGAAAATCAATAATTTCATCCACAAACCCTTCTTGGGTTTCAGTGGTGGGTGTAATGTGTTGTGCTCTCTCATAAAAAGGAACTGCTGCACTCCTGACTTTTTCTAGGAATGCATTGTATACGGCCTCATCTCGTGTAGTCATTGCATTGTCATAATCAAACGATGGAGTATCTTTGATATAATCCATGAAATCTCCGAAATGCTCCAGCTTTGCTTCTGACTCTGGATCGTATTCTCCGATGATCTGCAATACGGCAATGCAGTTAGCTATCTCGTCACCAAAGGTGAAGTTGTTATCTTTTAAGTAACGCCGCATCACGCCTTCGGGAATATTTAGGCGTTTTACGTATTCGGTTTTTCGAAGTACATGTTTAGGTACTGCCAAAGCCGCGTTCCTCTAAAATGATGACAGAACTTATTGATAGCGCATAAAACTTAACATTTTGCTAAATACAGTCGATATACGTGCTGTTATAACATTATGGAAAGTATGGTTTTTTCTAAAACAGCGCTTCCTTCGGATCGAATGTCAGCTCCATGTCCCGCCATGCGTCAAAACGGTCTTGCGGGAGGTCTTTGAGCGGGGAGCTTTTCCATACGGCGCGGATGGCCGAATCGGCTGCGGCGCGGAAGAAACTATCGGCGGTA
>CAZFOM010000049.1:0-12938 GCA_964520155.1 uncultured Rickettsiales bacterium | reverse complement strand
GTCTTTGCCACCGCGCTGTTCGTATTCACGAATCGAGAAGGTTCCTTTGTTATCGTATAGGTCTAATTTGAAATGTAAGGGCGGCTTATCCCTCGATCCATCGTGATTCGGCGAGAATAGCTTAAGCGTGCGAACACCCTGTTCTTCGTTCTTGAAATACTCACTGCGTGCCAACGATTGAGCACCAAACAATCGAACGGTTTGCGTATTTGGTTTAATCGTATATTCCGCGCTGTACTGTCCATTGGTACCAAGCTCACATACTACATTTCTGCCGTTTTCTTCTTCAAAAGCAATGATTCTTGGATTTCCTTTCGGGTGACTATCCAGCACGCGCGCATCCTTTCGAACAGGTATGTTGGTAGGGTATTCGCGTGGAAGCATTGCGTGTACATATAATGATTGTATGTGATTTGATAAGCCATCCAAATCATAATTCATTGGGATTCTCTGAACAACATCTGGTTTTGGCTTACTGTTGGGATACGATTCAATCACCATGAATTCGGGGTCGATATCAAATCGGTAAATTTCTTTTGGTTTAGTTCCGCTCGCGTACCAAAGCACCATTGCATCTGTCCGCCCCTTCTGATCCAGCACGATGGACATTGTGCGGTTAGCACTCGCACCGAAAAAGTCTATCTGCCTGGGTTTTCCTTCCACATACCATATTTCTCGAAACATGGATTCATCCGGTTTCTTTTCCGTAATATGGAGTAAATTCCCCTGCTCATCTTTCCATATGAGCGCATCGGCTAACTGTCCAGAATAGCGCAATACCTGTGTTTCACACGTTGTATTCAGAGGAATCTTCCAGGAGCGATACATCTGCCCGATAGGATACGGCGCTGCCTGATGTAATGACTTGCTCAACTCATGATCAGGGTGAAAATACTGATATACTCTGGGCAATTCAGTCTCTACCAGATGCCGTACAATCTGCTGTGCCTTGTTTTGCTCGGGGGTTAATTCAGTTTCGCGCGCCTTGTCCCCCGTCCGGTACAAGGAAAAAATCTCTTGCTGTTCCGAGTCGTATTCTATGAAATGGTATTGCTCGGAGTTGGGGGCAGCGCTTTCGGGAAATCCGATGCTGTAGCGCATACGTCCGTTCGGCCAGTGATACCCGAAATGCTTGATTCCACCCGTTTTATTCTCAATAATGTTATTTTGGGGAATTTTGTTTCCTTGCGCATCGGTCATTAATTCCAATGTAATCAGTTCGTTTGGCTTGTGCGTTCGCATTGCAATCAATGCGCGTCTTTTGTCGTATAACGATTCTACCGTTTGACCCTCATGGTTTATGGTTTGGGCGCGGCGTACGTCACCGTTTGGATATAAACTCACCAGTCTGAAACGTGTGGGCGTATCGGGAAGGCCGCTATTGATATTAGGTAGTCTGAAATACGCTCTTCCGATATCCGTTTTCATATTAGAAGCGAGCGGGTTTCCAACATCATCGGGGCTTAGTATTGCTACAGGTACGGACACCGCGGGGGCACTCCCTATCTGCGGCTTAATACTCTGTATCAGCCCAAAGTCTGGAAGTAAGGGTGCTTCTGGATTCGCACTTGATTTCATTGCCACATTTAGTGATGGTTTATGTGTCGCATTTTGTGCTGCCATTTTAGTCTTGGGCCTTGAGGCTGGCTGGTTCGGTTGAGTATATATCTCTACCTTTCCGTCATCTTTGAAAACCCATCGATCTGTTTTACCAGATTGAAGCAATATATCCGCGTGCTTAGGCAATCCATCCGATTTGAGCACAAATCTGAAACCTGGCAATTCTCTATCAATGGCTGGTAAAAAAATCGATACCGGCTTGCCGTTTTGATACGTAATTTCTCGCACCGGATTATTGTCAGGCGATACCTGTATCAGATGTGTGCGCTGGCCTTCTGAGTCAAAACTCTCCACCACTCGCCACTTCACCCCGTCAACCATGAGTGTCGTGCATTGATCTTTCACTCGTCCATTGGGATAGGTCTCGACAATTTCTACTGCATTCTGTTCAGACATAACACTCCAACATACTTAAGGAGTGTAGCTGTTTCGGGTAAATATCCGCTTAAGTGAAAGCGACAGAATTTTTACGCTTTCTTTACCAATGCGCGAGTTCGATTACTGATAATCTATTGTTTTATATCAATTTACTACACGCGCGTGCAATCCGGTTGCAGGCTTCTTTAAGCAGCGCATCCGAGGTGGCATACGAAATTCGGAAATACCCGTCCGAGCCAAAAGCAGCACCGGCAACCGCTGCTACCAATGCTTCTTCGAGCAGATATTCGCAGAAGGCATAGCTATCGGAGATAGTTTTTCCGGCTGGGGTTTTTTTGCCCAGAAACCCTTTGCAATTGGGAAACACATAAAACGCGCCCTGCGGAGTGGCGCAGGACATACCGGGGATGGCATTGAGCGCTTGCACCACCAGATCGCGACGGGTTTTGAAGGCAGCGACCCAAGCGGGCAGAAAATCCTGCGACCCATTCAGCGCTTCCACACCGGCGGCCTGCGAGATCGAGCTGGGATTGGAAGTGGATTGCGACTGAATATCGGTCATCGCCGTGATCAGCGCTTTGTCGCCTCCCGCATAGCCGATGCGCCAGCCGGTCATGGAATAGGCTTTGGAGAGGCCATTGACCGTGAGTGTGCGCGGGTAGAGTTTGGGTTCCACCTGCGCGATGGTGGCAAACTCGAAGCCATCATAGGTAATGTGTTCGTAGATATCGTCCGTCATCACCCACACCTGCGGGTGTTTGAGCAGCACGTCGGCAAGGGCGCGCAGTTCGGCTTTCGTGTAGCCCGCACCGGTAGGGTTCGACGGCGAGTTCAAAATCACCCATTTGGTTTTGGGCGTGATGGCTTTCTCCAGTGCCTGAGGTGTGATGCGAAAACCGTTATTCTCCTCTCCCACAATGATGACGGGAGTGCCTTCCGCAAACGCCACCATATCGGGATAAGACACCCAGTAGGGCGCGGGAATAATCACCTCATCCCCTTCATTCAGCGTCGCAAGGAACGCATTGAAGATCACTTGTTTGCCGCCGGTCGATACGATGATCTGATTGGGCGCATATTCCAGTCCGTTTTCGCGTTTGAATTTATCGATGACGGCTTTTTTCATCGCCGGCGTACCCCCGACCGGTGTGTATTTGGTCTGGCCTTTTTCCATCGCGATCTGCGCGGCTTTTTTGATGTGTTCGGGCGTATCAAAATCCGGCTCGCCGGCACCCAGCCCGATCACATCCTTACCTGCGGCTTTGAGTTCTGCCGCCTTGGTGGTGACCGCAATGGTCGGTGAGGGCTTGATGAGCGAAAGACGGGAGGCAAGAAAAGACATACGGTTCCTTTTGTAGTAAAATTATTGTGGTGTGGTTTCAGTGGATGGGTTCTGAGGTGCCGCCATTTTTTCAATAATGGAAGGTTCGATCTCGCTCATATCGCTGAGCTCAAACAGGATGATCTGCTTGGGCGGATAGGAGAGTGAGGCAAAGAGTTTCGCTGCCTCGCTCTCTTCAGATTTCGGATGGAAGCTAGCAAGAAATTCCGGCGGCATGAGAATAGAGGCACGATCGCCAGGCGAGAATGTTTGCAATGCTGTCTCGAGCCCATATGGCGCTTCTCCTGCACCGATACGGATGCGAACGGTTTGCATAGTTGCTTCATCAGCGGGAAGTAACAATGTCCCATCCACGGTGCGAATCTGCATATTGAACTGCACCAGACTGCCGCACCCAAATTGCTTATGTTGCGAATGCACCGGCTCGACAAAAATACGCATCGGCATCACGCTCGTTGGTGGCTCCGGTTCCGCCGAGATCAGTGTAACTTCGGATTGCATGTCCTTACCGCGGGCAGCGTCTGGGCCTGTGGTCACATAGCCCCATACATGGGGATACTGCACGGTTCTTTTCGCACCTACCCGCATCCCGCTTAGCGCATGGCCATGCCCGAGTATCATCGGATCCAGACCAAACCGTACGCGGGCTTCCTTGGCGGATAAAATAGGTTTGGGTTCTCCGATAATCGTATCGGTGTAGCGGTAGGTGACATTCTGGCCGCAGGTGATAAGCGTTCCGCTACCCTCAGTTTCCGATACCAGATGCAGACGCGGCTGCATGGGATTTGACAACAGCGCAAACATGCCCGCCAGATCATTGCCTGCTTTCGGATCCTTCTGGGTTTGCTGCGTTTCATACAGCAGCGACTGTTCGGGGGGCTTTTCTTTCGGTGCGGATGGAGGCGGGTTCACATAAGTGGCATAGATCGCATAGGCGAGCACGGCCAGCACCAAATAATTCAACACACGGTGGAAAGGATGAGTCGGTTTTGCCATACATCAGACGTTGAATCGGAAGTGGAAAATATCACCGTCTTTGACGATATACTCCTTTCCCTCAAGCCGCAACTTTCCTGCGTCTTTGGCGCCCGCTTCGCCGTTATATTTTACAAAGTCGTCATACGCGATAGTCTCCGCGCGGATAAAGCCTTTTTCAAAATCCGTATGGATCACACCCGCTGCTTTCGGAGCCGTCGCGCCCTGCCCCACCGTCCAGGCGCGCGCCTCTTTGGGGCCAACGGTGAAAAACGTGATCAGGTGCAACAGCCCATAGCCCGAGCGAATTACGCGCGCCAGTCCGGTTTCGCGCAACCCAAGCGCTTCCAGAAATTCCGTCTTTTCCGCATCCGTTGGCAACAGCGCTACTTCCGCTTCGATCTTCGCGGAAATAATCACGGTAGCGGCTCCTTCTTTCTGCGCCTGAACCGCAACCGCCTGCGAATGCACATTGCCGGTGGCGGCATCCTCTTCATTTACATTACACACGAACATCGCCGGTTTGGTCGTAAGCAGTTGCAGTGAGTGAGCGATTTTCTTTTCCTGTTCGGTGGATAGTTCCGTTTCGCGGGCAGTTCTGCCTTGCGATACCACGGCCAGTATTTTTTCAATCACCTCGAGTTGTTCTTTGGATTCTTTATCCCCGCCTTTGGCTTTTTTCTGCAGATTCGGCACACGTTTTTCCAGGCTTTCGAGATCAGAAAGCATGAGTTCGGTTTCAACGATTTCCTTGTCGCGCAGTGGATTGACCGAGCCTTCGACATGGGTGATGTCGTCATTTTCAAAACAGCGCAGCACATAGACGATCGCATCGCATTCACGAATGCGGGAGAGGAACTGATTACCGCGCCCTTCGCCTTTGCTCGCGCCTTTGACGAGTCCGGCAATATCCACAAACTCGAGCTGCGTGGGAATGATCTGCGCGGATCCACCGATTTTCGCAATCACATCGAGCCTCGGATCGGGCACACTCACCCGCCCGACATTGGGTTCAATGGTGCAGAACGGATAGTTTGCCGCTTCGGCAAGTTGCTGCTGCACGAGTGCATTAAAGAGAGTGGATTTGCCGACATTCGGCAATCCGACGATGCCACATTTGAATCCCATGATATATCCTTTTGTCTATGGCGCTGCTTCTAGCGCGTCTGCGATAGTTTGCAACACGCCAGTGAGGTTTTCGGTAACATCGTGATTGCTAAATCGCAATATACGATGCCCCGTTCGCATGAGATATGCCGTGCGCATTTGATCATATTGTTGCGCCCCCTCATCGAAGTGCTGTCCGCCATCCACTTCAATAATCAGTTTTTTTTCTAAACAAATGAAATCTACCACATAGTCACCCATTGGGTGCTGACGACGAAATTTTACGCCAAGCTGTTCCTGCCGTATCTGATTCCACAGGATTCGCTCCTGTGGTGTCATCTCGCGGCGAAGTTGTTGTGCGAATTCGAGAGTAGATAACTTTTTCACCGCCACGGTATTTTTCACCCCCTCCCCGCCCTCCCCCGTCAAGGGGGGGAAAGAAGAGGCTCCCCCGTCATGGGGGAGGGCTTTACTGCCTTCCCCCCTTGCGGGGGTAGCTTCTATGCCTTCCCCCCTTGCGGGGGCAACTTCTCTTCCTTCCCCCCTTGCGGGGGAAGGTGGCCAACGGCCGGATGGGGGGGCACTGCAGGCGGAGATACAATCCTTATCACCGCATTCATATACGCATCCGCAGCAAGTGTAGGCACCAGCACCCCAAATGCTTCCGCCAGCGCCGCAACCAACTTCTCATGCAATGCGCATTCCTCGGGCGGTGCAACTCCAAGTACATATCCTGTCACCGCATCGGGAGTGCCCGGGTGCCCGATGCCAATCCGTACACGGTGATAGTCTTTGCCAATATGCTGATCGAGGCTTTTGAGTCCATTATGACCGGCATTGCCTCCGCCCTGTTTCATGCGCATTTTGCCAGACGGAAGTGCGAGTTCATCATGAAATACGATCACGTCCTGCGGCTCAATTTTATAAAAACGGATACATTCGCCAACCGATTCGCCCGACAAATTCATGAAGGTTTGCGGTTTGAGTGCGAGGATCTTTTCGCCCGCCACTTCCCCTTCGCAGATCAGACCTTTGAATTTTTTACTCCACGCGGAGAACCCGTATTTTTCGGCAATGGCATCTACGGCGGCAAACCCGATATTATGGCGGGTGCGCGCGTATTGCGATCCAGGATTGCCGAGTCCAACCAGTAATTTCATGTGTCATCCCTACACAAAAAAACGCACCCCCGAAAGAGCGCGTTTTCAAATGATGGAAGCAAAGGCTTCTCTGCTTAGGCGAGTACGAGGAACAAGACATTTTTTGACCGGAGCGTACGAGTATGTACGTGAGGACAAAAAATGGCGTGTGACAATGTAATCGCCCAGCAGAAAGCCTTTGGGTTATTTTTTGGCAGCGGGCTTGGCGGCGGCAGGCGCAGCGGCAGCCGCACCGGCTTTCGCACCGGCGGCACCCGCGGCAGGCGCAGCGGCAGCACCGGCGGCAGCACCGGCAGCGGCTCCTTCTGCGGTGGCAGCGGCAGCGGTTGCAACCGGTGTTTCTTCTTCTTCACGACGTCCGGCAATGGTGATGATGGTGAAGTTGCGCTTGATCGCAGGCGTGATGTCTTTGGGCAGTTCAACATCGTTGATATGGATCGACCCACCGATATTGAGGTTCTTCACATCCACTTCAATATGCGCAGGAATAGCCGCAGGTAAGCAGATAAATTCAATTTCGTGGCGCACGATGTTAAGCACACCGCCGCGTTTCAGACCCGCGGATTTATCCGCGCCCACCACTTTCACCGGTACCATCACATGGATCGGCGACTTGTCGTTCACCTGTTGAAAATCCGCGTGCTCGATTACGTCCGTGACCGGATGCATCTGAATGTCGCGTGGCAACGCATGAATTTTTTTGCCACCGACTTCGATATCGACGATACGGTTGAAGAACGAGCCTTTCTGGTAGGCAAGCGTAATGTCTTTAATCGGCAGCGCAATTTTCACCGGCGCTTCATCGAGTCCGTACACAATCGCCGGAACGCGGCCATTGCGACGTAAGGCACGCGCGGCGCCTTTGCCTTGTCCTTCACGGGATTCAGCAGCAAATGAGTGAGCAATTTTCATAATGAGTCTCCTTTAGGTTCTAGGTACTAGGTTCTAGGTTCTGGGTTCTAGGTTCTGGGTTCTAGAAGTGGAGCGGTGCGATCTCTAGCACCTAGCACCCAGCTCCTAGAACCTTTTCTTAATCAAACAACGACGATACCGAGGTCTCCTCGCTGATCCGACGCACCGCTTCGGCAAGCAGAGGCGCCACCGAAATGGCACGAATCTTTTTGCAGGCTTTGATGGCATCGGTCGGTTTGATACTATCGGTAATCACGACTTCGGTGATAGACGACTGGATGATGCGCTCGATCGCGGGGCCAGACAGCACGCCGTGCGTCACATACGCCGAAACCGAATTCGCGCCCGCCGCTTTGAGCGCATCGGCAGCATTGGTGAGGGTGCCGGCGGTATCGACAATATCATCCACCAGCAGACAATCCCTGCCTTCCACATCACCGATGATATTCATCACTTCCGACATGCCGGCTTTTTCGCGCCGTTTATCGACAATGGCCAGATCCGCATCCAGACGTTTGGCAAGTGCGCGCGCACGCACCACGCCGCCCACGTCGGGAGAGACCACCATGAGGTGTTGATTCTTGTAGTGGGACTTAACATCGCCCACCAGCACAGGCGCAGCATACAGATTATCCACGGGAATATCGAAAAATCCCTGAATCTGACCGGCGTGAAGATCAAGCGTCAGCACGCGATCTGCACCGGCAGAGGTGATGATGTTGGCAACCAGTTTGGCCGAAATCGGCGTGCGCGGGCCAGGCTTGCGATCCTGCCGTGCATACCCGAAATAAGGCATGACCGCCGTCACGCGGCGGGCAGAGGAACGCTTGAGCGCATCGAGCGTAACGAGCAATTCCATGATATGATCGTTGGCCGGATATGCGGTGGACTGGATCACGAACACATCCTCGCCGCGCACATTTTCCTGAATCTCGACAAACACTTCCTGATCGGCAAAGCGGCGCACGGTGGCGCGCGTGAGCGGGCTGTTCAGATAGGCCGACATGGATTCGGCAAGCGGCACATTGCTATTGCAGGCAAGCAACTTCATTGTATTCCGTTTCAAAAATGGGTGTTCGGGATAGGCGGGCTCCACCACACGGTTGCTTACGTTCCTATTGCAGACGTGAAGCACATGGCATGAACCCTAAGCCGGACACCAGCGTTATGGGTCGGGCTTTCTAGCAAGGGTGCGCGGTAAAGTAAAGGAGAGAGTGGATACGGGTCAATATCCTGAAATTACTTATTTTTATCCGACTTTGGTGCATGAGTTGAGTGATACACCTTGGCTTTCTTGAAGGCGAAAAACTCGAGTTTGGGTGCGTGCGGGCGATCGGCCACCTGCATTTCGACACTCTGGCGGGCAAGCGCATAGTCTTTATCGCGGAACACTCGCGTGATGCGTGCGACTTCGTTATCCACGATGCCAATGGTGCGAAGCAGCGCCGCACCGAGTTCGATGCTGGCTTCAAACATATCCGAGATCGCCACATTCGCGCCCTGATTTTCGAGATAATGCAACTGGCGCAAATCGCGGCTACGCGCCACCACGGGAATTTCTTTGTTCAGCGCACGCACAGTCGCCAGCATGTTTTTTGCGCTGTCAAAATCATTAACCGTGATCGCCACACAGCGCGCCTGATCAATGCCCATGGCGCTGATGATCTCGCGGCGCGTGCCGTCACCAAAATAGACCGGCAGGCCGGATTTTTTGCCCGTGGCCGCAATTGCGGAATTGCCGTCAATTGCAATATACGGAATATGCTCGGCTTCAAGCAGCTTGCCGAGCGTCTGCCCCACGCGGCCAAAGCCCAGGATAATCACATGATCCTTGATATCTTTGAAATCCTCTTTCACCGGAGTGCTCGCAGCCGCCGGCTCGGTATCGGCTGCCATAGCCCAGCGTTTGCCAAACGTGGCAAATAGCGGGGTGAGCGCCATGGTGATGGTAACCACCACCAGCAACACCTGTGTGATGCTGGGATCTAACACCCCTTCGAGTGTAGCAAGCTGGAACAGAATGAATCCGAATTCCCCGCCTTGCGATAACAGCAATCCGGTATGCAGCGCATTGCCGCGCGAAAAGCGGAAGAATCGACATAGCAGTGCAATGATAGCCGTTTTGCCCACCATCAGGGCAATGCTGAGCGCAATGATGACGAAAAACTTTTCTTCGATGAGTGAGAGATCAATCTGCATCCCGACTGCCATAAAGAACAATCCGAGCAGCAGCGATTTATAGGGCAGGATATCCGCTTCGACCTGATGCTTGTATTCGGTTTCGGCGACCAGCAATCCGGCCACGAACGCGCCGAGTGCCAGCGACAATCCGGCAATTTTATACAGGCCAAACGAAATCCCGAGCACAACTAGCAGCGTCAGCGCCGTAAAAATCTCGGGATTGTTCAAGGCAGCGATATGGCGAAATAGCGGGCGCAGCACGATGCGACCGACCACAAACACCACGATCAATGCCACCGTTGCTTTGACTGTCGCATCGGCGAGTGCAAGTCCGATCGACGTGGTTTCATCCGCAAGCAGCGGCACCAGCACCAGTAGCGGTAGCACTGCCAGATCCTGCAAAATCAGAATGGCCAGTGAGAGGCGCCCGACTTGTGAGGATTTTTCGCCGGTTTCCTTGACCACCTGCAACACTAAAGCCGTGGAAGAAAACGCAAGACCGAAGCCGATGATGATCGCCGCTTCGATTCCAAGTCCCATCCAGAAACAGAGTAGTCCAATCACGCTCGCGGTGATCAGCACTTGCAGGGAACCCAGTCCGAACACATGGCTGCGCATGGCTTTGAGTCGCTCGAATGATAACTCGAGACCAATCACGAACAGCAAAAAGACCACCCCGAATTCGGCGATGGTGGCGGTGCCATGCACATCTTTTACGATCGCAAGTCCTGACGGGCCGATGATGGCACCCGCAGCGAGATACCCCAGCACCGGACTGAGATTGAGTCGCCGAAACAGGGCGACTACGAATACCGCTGCAGCAAGCAGGATGAGAATGATAGAGAGTCCGGAAAAATCATGCATTCGGAAGTAGCCTTTTGAATCTGCATCATTTATCTATCGTTTTTCTAGCGATTTTGCATCCATTAATATGCGGTGTGTGTGATGAATTCAAAACCGGTTGCATTAGTGACAGGCAGCGCGAACCGTGTCGGGCGCGCACTTGCACTGGCGCTCGCAAAATCAGGGTATGACGTGGCGGTGCATTATCACCGCTCGCGTGAGGCCGCCCAAGAAACCTGCGCCGAGATTAAAGCGCTGGGCAGGCGCGCGTGTATCTTATCAGCCGATCTTCGCGTTGCATCGGAAGCAGCCCAGCTCATCACTTCTGCGAAAGAACAATTGGGCGTGGTGACGTGTCTGGTCAATAACGCCTCCGTCTTTCACAAGGATACGCTTTCTTCTTTTTCTGAAAAAAACTGGAATGAGCATTTCGCGGTTCACGCCTTGACGCCGCTTTCGTTGATTCAATCGTTTACGGCGCAGCTTCCAAAAGAACAGCAAGGGAATGTTGTGAACATATTGGATGGCATGTGGGGATGGAGTATGTCGTCTTCGTTCCTCACCTACACGCTGAGCAAGATGACCTTGTGGAATCTGACTGCCTTGCTCGCACGCGAACTCGCCCCGAACATCCGCATCAACGCGATCGCGCCTGGTTCCACGATTCCTGGCGTGCAGGACAAACCTGATACGTTTGATAAAATCCGTAACTACGTTCCGCTCAAACGCAACAGCGCACCGGACGAGGTGAGTGCGGCATTATTATATCTGCTTGGCGCACCTTCGGTGACGGGTCAGGTGATCGAACTGGGTGGTGGCGCAAGAACACCACATCATGCGTTTGAATAGGAGTTTGCTCCCCTTCCGGCGGATGTTTTTCTGTGATACGATTGGAAACGGCGGCTTTCGATTATGCACACCGCTTTTTGGCAATGCGCGAAACCTGCAAAACAAGCCCCTTACGAAAAATTAACCTATCATTTTGTTGTTAACAATAAACAAATTGTATATAAATCAGCTAGTTGATAGCGATGCTTTTTTTTTGGGCAATTCCCACTCATTCTAGGATTTATGCCCCGTTTACGATTCTCTCAGTGAAAAACGCACAATGTTATCCACAGTTTCCGTGGATAATTCCCAAGACAGAAATCCAGTGCAAAAAACGGGGCTTGCGCAAGAGCAAAAAACGCCGCCAATTATGTATGAAGCAAAAAAACTTCTCGTTTGCAGCAAGCAGAAATTATAAAGGTAAATGACTATAACAACTAACGACTGACGTATGCGCGTATTCTCTGGCGTTCAGCCCACCGGCAATCTGCATTTAGGCAACTATCTCGGCGCAATCCGCAACTGGGTGTCGATGCAGGATACGCACGAATGTATTTTCTGCGTCGTGGATCTCCACGCCATCACCGTGCCGCAAGACCCGCTGCACCTGCTCAATGCCACGCGCGAAGTGACGGCAGCCTACATCGCCTGCGGGATTGATCCGAAAAAATCCATCATCTTCCCGCAATCAACCGTTTCTGCACATGCCGAACTCGCATGGATTTTAAGCTGCTTCACGCCGCTCGGATGGCTCAACCGCATGACACAGTTTAAGGAGAAAGCGGGTAAACAAAAAGACAATGCGGTGTTGGGTCTCTATTCCTACCCTGTGTTAATGGCCGCTGATATTCTGGCGTATAAGGCGACGCATGTTCCGGTCGGGGAAGATCAGAAACAACATCTCGAACTCGCGCGTGATATTGCAGGCGCATTCAACCGTGCCTACAAGCAGGAGTATTTCCCCCTGCCCGAGCCAATGATCATGGGCGCTGCAACGCGCGTGATGAGCCTGCGCGATGGCACCAAGAAAATGAGCAAGTCGGATGAGTCGGATTATTCGCGCATCAACATGACGGATGATACCGATACGATCGCCAAGAAATTTCAGAAGGCGAAATCGGATATGGAAGCGGGTATCAGCTACGATGAGGAAAAGCGTCCCGAATGCTCAAACCTCATCAATATCTATGCCGCGCTATCGGGAAGCACCCGCGAAAAGATCGAGGCTGAATTCGCTTCCAGCAATTTCTCTGCATTCAAAAAAGCACTGACCGATCTTGCGGTCGAAAAACTCGCCCCCATCACCGGCCATATGCGCGATTTGATGAAAGACACGACGCATATTGATAAAATCTTGAAGGACGGTGCCGAACGCGCCGATCGCCTCGCCACGCGCTATCTGAATGAAGTGAAAGAGAAGGTCGGGTTTATACGGTTGTAACTACATCAGATGACGTGGTTTTTGTTTATCCGACTCCAGATGTTTAATAAACCCATCCAATGCTAGTGTGATATCTGCTGCGGCTTTCTCGCCTGCTTCCACAGCATGTTTCCTGAGCTTCTGTTTTAACTGTTCCATCTCTGCAAAGACG
>CAZFOM010000048.1:0-13138 GCA_964520155.1 uncultured Rickettsiales bacterium | reverse complement strand
GCGCGGTGGCAAAGACGTGGCGGTGTGTGAAGCAGAGGACGTACCGCTCTCGCAATTGAAAGAGGGTGCTTCGATCTCGCTATCGAGTAAGAGTAACCAGACTAACACAATTTCTGCTGCGTCGTTTCAAAAGGCTATTGAGGATTCCGAATATGCTCTGGATCATTTCCTGCATCCGGCTACCGCGAGAGCAGATATTCGCAAAAATGGTGAACGCATCATTACTTATTCGCCATCCGGTTCTCAGAAAACAGAAACCGTGCAAGAACATTTGCGTGCCGACAAAACCCTGAAAATGCGTACCACCACGCGACCGAATGGCAGCATTACCGAAGAATTCTTCTGGAGAACCGATAAACATCCACCCGTACCGCGCTGTCGGATGGAATACGTAAAACGCCCGTTTGATCAGGTCAATTCGCGTATTTACATGCATGAATTTTCCGATTTAGAAAAATCGCTGCTTACGAATTCGATTGTTTATAAACAAAGCTCGAAACCACCCCATAAAAAAGAAATAATTGACATAAATGCAATTGCAATGCCGATTGACCACGAAAATATAAAGAATGTCAGAGAAGATGCGGAGCGAATCTGTAAACATCATGCCCGTGATATAATCGTTGATTTTCATGGTGTTACCGAGTTTTTGCCTGCACACCGCGAAGCGATCGAAGAAATTGAACAAGTGCTAAATGAAGAGCTGCACCGCGGTGGACGTAAATCGCATGCGACCGATACCGCGCTTGTGTTTCAGCGCAGAAAAATTTGTATCACCGGTATCGACACGGGAAAAGGAAAGAGAGAAAATGTCGCTATGGAACGTGCGATCCGTGAAGCGTTCCCGCAGGCGCAGATTCTACCCAATGAGCACAGCATGAGCCCCGATTTGTTTGGGTGTGGAATACCGGTAAAGCGGCAAGATTTTGATGTCGCAGGAAAACTCGTATATGAAGAACTATATGAACCCGAAACCGCTACATTCCGGTCGTTTCAGCATTTCAATCCACGTCAGAACGGTAAAAAAACACAAGGCCCGCACTTGCCGTATAATGACCAAGATCTCGCACCGCCTGCCCACGGAAAGGGAAAATAAAATTGTGACATAAAAAAAGGGCTCCTTACGGAGCCCAAGTATAACAGGGAGGCTTAACGTCCGGACTCGCCGGACGGAGAGTTTCAGGCGTTGCACCTGAAACAAAGTTCCTAAACAGGGAGCTTAGGAAATTCATCAATCACCAAGTGACTAACTACTTGAGGCGAATATAGGGGTAATGTTCGTTAACAACAAACGCAGTAAAAACAGGTTAGCTATGCGTTTTTGGTATGATAAATCTATATTATATCTTCAGATATGAATATAAATTATTTTTATAGTTATTATAAATATACAAACAGTAGATTGTTTTATATAAATAAAATAACTAAAATCTGAACTCACCCAGCTTCCTGATGATAAAATCACGAAAAACCTTAATGCGTTTGGAATTTCTTAATTCCGTGGGATACACGAAATACGCATCGGTCGCGGGACCTTTGATTTCGGGCAGCACTTTGCTGATGCTGCTTGATCCTTGCGCCATATAATCCGGTAAGCCCGCAATCCCTACACCTGCCTCCACCGCGCGTAGAATTCCCATCAGATTATTGATTTTGAAGGAGGCGCGGCGTTCTTCTTTCGCTTTTCCAACCGTGGTAATCCAGTTTACTTCGGCAAATGGCAATCGCACTTCTTCGCCGTATGTCACAAGATGATGATTATCGAGATCGTCGGGTTTTTTGGGCACCCCATGCACGCGCAGATAATCGTTCGAGGCGTAGAGCGAATTGTGAAATGTCACCAGATGACGCTGGATCAGATCAGGATGCTTTGCCGGATACAGGCGGATGGCAGCATCCGCTTCGCGCATCGAAAGATCCAGTTCGCGGTCATCTACCAAGAGCGATACAGTGATCTCCGGGTACAGTTCCATGAACTCTCCCATGATGGTGGATAGCCACATCGAACCGAACGCGACCGGCGCCGTTACCTTGAGCGGGCCGCGCGGACGTTCCTTGCTTTCCATCAGCGCATTTTCGGTCGCGGTCAGTTTGGTGAATACATCGGCGGTTGTCTTATAGAGAATTTCTCCCTGCTCGGTGAGCAGCAACCCGCGCGCATGGCGGTGAAATAAATCCACCTGTAGCTTTTCCTCGAGCGCACTAATCTGACGGCTCACCGCCGACTGACTCAAACCCAGCATCTCACCCGCTTTGGTGAAACTCTGCGCCTGAGCGACGGAATAAAAGATCCTTAACTTGTCCCAATCCATTCGAATCTCTATCTGCGGCGGGAAATCTGCTTGTCATGAAACTTCTCTGAAGTCTGTCATGTACTATTTGTACACTCCAGACTTCAGGACTTCATGACATCGCGCTTCCCGCGCCGCAGCGAGATTCGAGAAGCAGCGTACTATTTGGCATCCTAGCGATAAGCTATTGAATTGCAAGTGAAAGATGTATCAACAAAGTTTTAAGCATTATCGCTTACTATCAGACTTGTAAACACGAAGAAAGCACCTATGCGTAAAAACATTTTTGATCCGGAACGTAACTGCATGACTGAAGAGGCGCTGAGGGAGGCTGTTCTAGCAATCTTGCCAGAAGCACACCGGATAGACAATGCGCGCTTGATACAGATTGCTATTCGTTCAAATGCTTCTCCTGAAACGATAGAAGAAAGGATTCAAGAGATAAGAACCCTAGAGACAGATTTAATAGATGCCGCACTGACCCATAGGGTGGCCGCTATGCGTGAAAAAGAATTTCGTGCCCATGTTGATACTGGATCAACAGCACAAGATTGGATTGCCAGTTGCGTGAATGAACTCGAGAAGAAATACCCCAAGATTGGTATTGAAGATGCAAACATAAAAATATCCAGACTCATCATGGAAGCCCAGAAATGGGTAGATCAGGTAGGGAAGTACGATAAGAAATCTGCCGCATTCAGTAGTCGAATATGAAATAGATTGGGGATGAACAAATAAATAGGCTAAATTATACCCAGCCGATCAATGCTCACCCGCCGCAATAAACCGCTCGGCTTCTAACGCTGCCATACATCCGGTGCCGGCGGCGGTGACGGCTTGGCGGAATATCTTATCCTGCACGTCACCTGCGGCGAATACGCCGGCGATGTTTGTTTTGGTGCTGCCTGGCACGGTTTTCAGGTATTTATCCTCATCCATATCCAGTGCGCCTAAGAATAATTCGGTGTTGGGTACATGGCCGATGGCGATGAAGGCGCCGTCGGTTTTATAGTCGGTGATGGCGCCGGTTTTGATATTTTTCAGTTTTACTGAGGTGAGCGTCGGAGGATTATCCGTGCCGACGAATTCTTCGACCACCGAATCCCAGATCACCGATACTTTGGGGTTTTTGAACAAACGATTCTGCGCGATTTTCTCAGCGCGGAGACTATCACGGCGGTGAATGAGCGTCACCTTGGTGCAGTGATTGGTGAGATACAGCGCTTCTTCCACGGCGCTGTTACCGCCGCCCACCACAATCACTTCCTTGTTTTTGAAAAAGAAGCCGTCGCATGTCGCGCACGCCGAGATGCCGAAGCCGCGATATTTCTTCTCCGACGGCGTATCCAGCCAGCGCGCGGTGGCACCGGTTGCAATCACGAGCGTGTCGCCGGTATAGGTATCGCCCGAATCGCCCGTGCAGGTGAAGGGACGTTTGGAAAGATCCACCTTGATGATGGTATCATGCACGATCTGCGTGCCGACATGGGCCGCTTGTTTTTCCATCTGCTCCATGAGCCATGGGCCCTGCACCGCATGTTCAAACCCAGGGAAATTCTCGACATCCGTGGTGATGGTCAGCTGCCCGCCAGGCTGCATCCCATGCACCATGATGGGTTTGAGATTGGCGCGCGCGGCATAAATCGCGGCGGTGCATCCGGCCGCGCCGGAGCCGAGGATCAGAACTTTGGTGTGATGATTAGCCATGGTTAGCTTTCGGGTTTTGAGAATATACCCCGTCATCGCGAGGAGCGATAGCGACGTGGCGATCCAGCCTCTGGATTGCTTCGCTTCGCTCGCAATGACGGGAAATTTTAATGATGATGCTTTTTCTTGTGTTTCTTTTTCTTAGGCGCTTCGAGGGGTGGTGCGGGATATTTATCAAGCCAGCGCTGCATCTGTTTGATCTCGCGGTTCTGACCTAAAATAATGTCTGATGCGAGTTTCTTCATCTCTAGATCGCGGCCATGCTTGATAAGGACTTGCGCCATATCCACCGCGCCCTGATGATGCGGAATCATCCCGCGCACAAAGTCATAATCGGCATCACCTGAGTAGCGAATATCCATGCCCTCGTGCATCTTGGCATTCGCTGCTTCGAGTGCAACGACATACGGCGTTGCGGAAACATCTTTTGCGCTGTCGGCAGGTGAGCCTCGGCGCTCGAGCCAGCGATTCATCCACGCGATTTCCTGTTTTTGCGAGCGGATGATCCATTCGGCAAGTGTGCGGATCTCAGGGTCTTTGCCGTGCCGCAACACGGTCTCGGCCATATCGACCGCGCCTTGATGATGCGGCACCATGCCGCGCGCGAAATCCGTATCCACATCGCCCGAATAGGTGATCTTCATCGCTTTGTGCATCCGCTCCATGCCCGCGATATATTCCGCAGTGGAAGCCTGATTGCGGGTGCATTTCATGCCCTTTTTCTTGGCGTGCTTGGCGCATTCTGGGCACGATTTTCCAGTTTCACAGGCGGGACAAGGTTTGCCTTTCGCGCACATAGGGCAGGTCTTGCCCTGTTTGCACATTTCACACATTTTAGCATTCTTGCACTCTGGGCATGGCTTCCCATCTTTGCATTCTGGGCAGGCCTTGCCTTGTTCGCAGGCTTCGCACATGGCACCGTGATCGTGCATTCCGGCGAGCGACGCCTGAGGCGTAAAGCCAATCAACAGAAACGCCGCAATCACCAATCCAAAAAGCGTTTTCATAGTACTTCTCCCTGTAGATATACGGTGCCTGAAGCGATAACCTCAGGCACCACAGTGGTTATATTACAAACGCGTCGCGTTTTTCTTGAGGTATTTTGCGACACCTTCAGGCGAGGCTTTCATGCCCTCATCGCCACGGTTCCAGCCCGCAGGGCACACTTCTCCGTGTTCTTCATGGAAGTTCAGCGCATCCACCATGCGGATGGCTTCATCGACGTTGCGACCGAGCGGCAGGTCATTAACGATCTGGTGACGCACGATGCCTTTGGTGTCGATCATGAACGTGCCACGGAACGCCACGGCATCGCCCACCAATACGTCATAATCACGGGCGATGGACTTGGTGAGATCGGCCACCAGTGGGAAGGCAATTTTGCCGATACCGCCGTCATTGACGGGAGTGTTTTTCCAGGCCAGATGGGTGAAGTGTGAATCGACCGACACGCCGATGACTTCGGCCTTACGCGCCTTGAATTCTTTCACGCGGTTGTTGAATGCAATGATTTCCGAAGGGCACACGAAGGTGAAATCGAGGGGATAGAAAAACACGATCCCGATTTTGCCTTTGATATATTTCTTCAGGTTAAAATTTTCTTCAATGGAATTATCCGGCATGATGGCTTTCGCCGTAAAATCCGGTGCCGGTTTTCCTACTAATACGCTCATACGAATCTCCTTATACGATAAACAGGTGGTGGGGGTGTTGACAGTCTCGCCTCAAGTAGGGCGGTTATCTCTAAAGTCGTTCCAAAATAGTGTGGAACCGGAAGGTGTCAACCCTATAGCTAACCCAATTTCAGCCTTTCTTTGAGGTGGTTTGCGATTTCCATGGCAGCGTCAGGTCGCGCGCTTGGTTTCCAGTCCCATACCAGTGGGTTTTGGAACGGTTTTGCATACCCGCGCTTGAATAGCTGCTCGCGGAATTGCGCAAATTTCTGTGTCGTGTCTTTCTCAGGCGAATAGATGAAGCTGGGCTTACCCGTGAAACAGGCTTCCGAAGCCATCGAAATCGAATCCCCCGTTACCACCAGCACATCGGCACAGGCGAGGTAGCCGAAATACGGATTGCTCTGAACCCGCACGGAGCCCTCCGCATAGCTATACAATACATCCTGCGAGAACAGGTATTGTCTGAGGGCTTTTTCCCCCTGCACAGACGTGCGGCGGCTGGTGGTGATAAACAACGTGCCGCCACTTGCATTACGAATCTGCGCCAGTTGCTTGGATAATTCGGCAAAATCGCGATCACTGAACTCGGCGTGCTTGGATGTGCCACCCACCAGCACCCCGATCCACGGTTTAGGTTTTCCTTCAAAGAGCGGTAACCATTTGCTTCGTTCGTTCTCAAGTGTGGTATCGGTGAGTGGGTGTGGGGAGGTGAGGGTGTAGAAGTAGTTGTTAGTTGTTAGTTGTTGGTCGTTAGAAGAGAGTTGATGGTTGATGGTTGATGGTTGATGGTCAGTGGATTTTTCTTTTTTAATCTTCTCATCTGCCCATCCGCCCATCTGCCCATCGTTTTCACGGTCATGCTCCGGTAGCGCAATCAGATCAAACGCATCTTCCGCTGCATCGGGTTTCATGAGGCAGCACAAAAACGCATTCGGGATTTTTTGTTTGATAAAGCGCGCAGCGAGCGCTGCTCTGCGTCCGGCGGAGATGACGATGATTCGAGAATTCGAGGATTCGAGAATTCGAGGATTCGTGAGTTCTTTAATCTGCTTTTTGGTTTCAGCGGTCAAAAACCATCCGCTTGCCCCCAGCAGTACACTGGGCAGCCGCGCCAGCGCATTATACTTCAACCGTATGATTTCAAATGAAAAACCCAGTTTTTCTGCGACCCCCAATACCTGCGTATTGTTGCCAGCGCGATTGTCGAGGAGGGCAAGGATGTTAACCAAAACGTAAGCACCTGTTAAAGAAAAATGAACCCATTCGCACTAAGCTATACCATGAAGCACATCAATTCGAACTAAAATCGGGACTAATGAGATGACCACAGAACCTATGCAACTTAACCCCGTCGATACAACATCTGCAGAAGCGTTCGCGCTGATGGATGCATTCATCAACACTATAATCGAGATGCCTAAAAAAATTAAAAAAGAAATGGAACCGAGACCAGTTACCAAGGAAAGAAATAAAGAAATGGAGCAGGATATCGCTACGCTTCGAGCTGAATATGGCCGTTTGTATGTGAGTGCATTGGAGGCATTCAAGCAGATAACCCCACAATCTGATTACCCAGAAATCGAAGACAAGTTTCTTGTAGCGCTTGGAAATAGAGCAATAAAACGTAAGAAATCGGAGCAATTTAAGCTGGCTTATGCAGAAACCCTGAGTTTGTTGAATCCACAAAAAACTCAAGCCGAAAAGCCCGTTTGGGGAGGCTTATAATTTACCGAAATTCCACCTTCACGATCTCGTAGCTTTTTTCGCCTTTGGGGGTTTTTACTTCGACGGATGCTCCCTGTTTTTTGCCCACAAGTGCACGGGCGATAGGCGCGTTGATCGAGATCATGCCTTTGGTCAGATCCGCCTCATAATCCCCGACAATCTGGTACTTCACTTCTTCTTCGGTGTCCTCATCCATGAGCGTGACGGTGGCGCCAAACACGATTTTATCGCCACTGAGTTTGGATACATCAATCACCTCGGCGCGAGCGATTTTGTCTTCGATGTCGCGGATACGGCCTTCAATGAAACTCTGCTTTTCCCGTGCGGCAGAGTATTCGGCATTTTCGGACAAGTCGCCATGCGCCCGTGCCTCCGCAATCGCCGCGATCACCGCCGGACGATCCACGGTCTTGAGTTTCTTCACCTCGGCTTCCATCGTGGCAAAACCTTTCGACGTTACGGGTATCTTATCCATAGATTTGTCTCTGCAAAGGCAATAAAAAAGGCCTCAGAGGTCATCTGAAGTCCACGAAGAATCAGTACGATAAAATCAGTGTCATCGTCAAGCCATTAAACTAGCTGGCTTTTTTCTTTCGCGATTCACTTTTGGTGAAATAGCTCTGTAGAGGGCGCACTTCAAGGCCAGTGGACTTGACGGCTTCCATGGCTTCCACGATCGAGCGTGAGCCGGAAAGCGTGGTGGAGTAGGGAATTTTGCCAAGCAAAGCGGTGCGGCGAATCGAGAAGGAATCCTCAATCGCCTTCTGCCCTTCGGTGGTGTTGAGCACGAGGGCGATGTTACCGTCTTTCATCATATCCACAATATGCGGGCGACCTTCACGCACTTTGTTGACGGTTTGCACGTTCAAACCATGCTGCGCAAGAAACGCCGCCGTACCCCGCGTCGAGACCACCCCGAATTTCATGTCGAGCAGTTTACGAACAATCGGTACCACAGCCTGTTTGTCGGATTCTTTGACCGAGACAAATACATTCCCTGATTTTGGCAATACGCTGCCAGCGCCAAGCTGTGCCTTGGCAAAGGCATGGGCGAAATCGGTATCGAGCCCCATGGATTCTCCGGTAGATTTCATCTCCGGTCCTAAAATCACATCCACGCCCGGGAAACGCGCAAACGGGAAAACGGACTCCTTGACGGCGATATGCTTAGTGTTCAGCTGTCGGCTGTCAGCTGTCAGCTGATACGTTTCACCTGAAAGCTGGTAGCTGATAGCTGAAAGCTTTTCGCCTGCCATCAACCGCGCACCGATTTTGGCAATCGGGATACCGGTGGCTTTGGCCACAAACGGAGCCGTGCGCGAAGCGCGTGGATTGACTTCCAGAATGTAGATGGTGCCGTCTTTCACCGCAAACTGCACATTCATCAACCCCACCACGTTCAGTGCTTTTGCAAGTGCAATGGATTGCTTGCGGATTTCATTTTGAATGGTTTCGCCGAGCGAATAGGGCGGCAGCGAGCAGGCCGAATCACCGGAGTGAATACCGGCTTCCTCGATATGCTCCATAATACCCGCAACATACACATCCGTCCCGTCGCTTAAACAATCCACATCCACCTCGATTGCATCACGAAGATACGAGTCGAGCAGAATGGGCCCGTCACCAAACATCGAGGCGATTTCATTCACATACGCTTCTAATGTGGGTGCGTCATGCACGATGCGCATCGCGCGGCCACCCAGCACATAAGACGGGCGCACCACGACCGGATAACCGATTTTTCCGGCTTGCTCCATGACCTGCGCGGCGCTTGAGCAAATCGCATTGGCAGGCTGTTTCAGGCCGAGCCTATGCAAGAGTTGCTGGAAGCGTTCGCGGTCTTCGGCGAGATCAATCGAATCGGGTGAGGTGCCGATGATGATGTCTTTGCCGAATTCTGCTTCGAGCGCGCGTGCGAGTTTCAAAGGTGTCTGACCACCGAGCTGCACAATCACGCCTTTGACTTTGCCGTTCGTCTGTTCCTTGCGGATGATCTCGAATACATCTTCCGCTGTGAGTGGCTCGAAATAGAGACGATCGGAGGTATCGTAATCGGTAGAAACCGTCTCTGGGTTGCAGTTGATCATAATCGTTTCATAAGAAGGTGTCGGGTGTCGGGTGTCGGGTGTCAGCACACCGTCTTTTTCTGAAACCTGAAACCTGGAACCTGAAACCTCCCCTTTGAGAGCGTAAGAGGCATGCACGCAGCAATAATCGAATTCGATGCCCTGACCAATGCGGTTCGGCCCGCCGCCGAGGATGATAATTTTTTCGCGGTTGCTTGGTGCTGCTTCGCAGCTAGGTGTCAGGTGTCGGGTGTCAGGTGTCAACTCGCCATCTTTTCCTGAAACCTGAAACCCGAAACCTGAAACCTCATAGGTTGAATACAAATACGGTGTCGGCGATTCAAACTCTGCTGCACAGGTATCCACGCGCTTATAGACGGGATGGATGTTATGCTTCTTACGCAGCGCGGCAATATCTGCCGTCTTCACACCAGCGAGTTCCGCGATACGGGCATCCGAGAAGCCGAGCTGTTTTAATGAGAAAAGTATCTGTATGAGCTTTTCGCTCGCCCCTTGAGGGGGAGCAGACGAGGCCAGTTCTTTTTGACTGGCCGAGTCGTGGGGGGTATTAACTGATTTTTTGTACCCCTCCCGACTCATGTCGTTCGTCTGCCCTCCCTCAAGGGGAGGGCGTAAAAGTTGTCTAATACTTTCTTCCGCATCCGTAATCCGTTTCATCTGTTCCAAGAACCATGGATCAAACGCAGTGATAGAATGTATCTCCTCGATGCTGATTCCAGCGCGCAGCGCATCACCGATCACACGAATGCGATCCGGGGTGACGCGCGAAAGTTCGCTACGAATTGCATCAATTTTACCCGAAAGAGAAGGAATAGGATTAAGTCCCGTAAGCCCCGTCTCCATCGAGCGCAGGGCCTTTTGTAGCGATTCAGGGAAGGAGCGGCCAATAGCCATGACCTCGCCCACCGACTTCATCGCGGTGGTGAGTGTGGGTTCGGTGCCTGGGAATTTTTCAAACGTAAAGCGTGGGATTTTGGTAACGACGTAGTCGATGGTGGGCTCGAATGAGGCGGGCATGAAGTTAGCTTTCAGCTTAGAGCTTTCAGCTTCTTTTTCTGACAGCTGACAGCTGACAGCTGACAGCTTTCCACTCACCACATCATTCGCCAGCTCATCCAGCGTATAGCCTACCGCCAGTTTAGCAGCGACTTTGGCAATCGGGAATCCGGTGGCTTTGGAGGCGAGTGCGGAGGAGCGTGACACACGCGGATTCATCTCGATCACGACCATATCGCCGTTTTTCGGGTTGATTGCAAACTGCACATTCGATCCACCCGTATCCACGCCGATCTCGCGCAAGACCGCCAGCGACGCATCGCGCATGATCTGGTATTCTTTGTCGGTGAGGGTGAGCGCGGGTGCGACGGTGATCGAATCGCCCGTATGTACGCCCATCGGGTCCACATTCTCGATCGAGCAGATGATGATGCAGTTATCTGCTTTGTCGCGCACGACTTCCATCTCGTATTCTTTCCAGCCCAAAAGCGACTGATCAATCAGCACTTCGCCGACCGGCGAGGCATCGAGGCCGGACGTCACGATCTGTTCAAATTCTTCTTTGTTATACGCAATGCCGCCGCCCGTTCCGCCAAGCGTGAAAGAAGGGCGGATGATGGCAGGCAAGCCGGTACGCTCAAGCGCCACACGCGCTTCCTCAAGCGATTTCACCACGGCATTTTTGGCAACTTTCAGGCCGATGCGATCCATCGCTTCGTTGAATAATTGGCGATCTTCCGCTTTGTTGATGGATTCCAGTTTCGCACCGATCAGCTCGACATTATATTTTTTGAGCACACCCGATTCTGCGAGTTTCTTCGCGCAGTTTAGCGCCGTCTGCCCGCCCATCGTTGGCAGCAGCGCATCGGGCTTTTCCTTGGCAATGATTTTTTCCACCATCTCTGGCGTGATCGGCTCGATATAGGTTGCATGCGCAAGATCGGGATCGGTCATGATGGTGGCCGGATTCGAATTCACCAAGATGATGCGGTAGCCTTCGCTTTTAAGCGTCTTACACGCCTGCGTTCCCGAATAATCAAACTCGCAGGCCTGCCCGATGATGATGGGCCCCGCGCCGATGATGAGAATGGATTTTATGTCACTTCTTTTCGGCACGGTCTTTCCATCCATCCAAAGGTTCACGGTCTATGAAATGTTCTTTTATGTAAGAAAGCGTACGTTTCATTTCCGGCAGATACATGGTTTTGGTACGATCTGCCACGCCGTCGGCGGCGCTTTCATCGTATTCATGCGAAGTATAATTTCTATCCTGGATCATTTGCTCCCATAGTGCGCGATCTTTCAACCATCCCGCAGCACCGGCTTCTGCGATGCATTCAAACGCGCGGCGCACGTTTTCACGGGGAACACCCCGCACGATATGCACTTTGCGAAAGAGTTTCCACATCAACTCATACGAAAATTCAAACCGCTGGATGGTCGCATCGCGAAGCAAGGTCGGCTCGGCAGAGGTAAAACGAAACACCTCCTCCAGCCGCATCAATGCATCGGCGGCCTGTTTATAACTGCGGTGTAAAACTTCCTTATCCATTTCGTTTATATAGCAGTTGTTTGTATCTTTCGACCTGCGTCTTAAAGCCCTCATTTTGTATTTCGTCAAGCCGCACGACCTGTACAGGCACTAAAATCTGAGCATTCTCCGCAATTTCGACGACTTTCAACCAATCCTGTGGGCTTGCCGTCGGGCAGTCAATTGCCAGATCGATATCCGACCAGTCATCGGCCTCACCGCGGGCGCGTGAGCCATAAACATAAATCGCCTCGACAAACGGCAGTGAACATAACCGCGTAAAAAAATCCTTCGAGGTTATCTCAAGGAATGGCGGCATGGGTGAGTGACCAGAGTCGAGTGGTTAGAGTCGAATGACACGGAGTGAAAATTGCATAGCAGAAGTATGTCATGATTTCCTCGACTCTCGACTCTCGACTCTCGACTCTTTTATCATCTGCACAAACCGTCCAAACAAATACCGACTATCATGCGGTCCGGGAGAGGCTTCGGGGTGGCCTTGTACGGAGAAAATCGGTTTGGTCTTGTGGGCGAGGCCTTGGATGGTGCCATCAAACAACGAGATATGCGTGACCTCGACATCAGAGGGTAGCGAGCCGTGTGCCACGGCGAAGCCGTGATTTTGTGAAGTGATTTCGACTTTACCGGTTTTAAGGTCTTTGACGGGATGATTGGCGCCGCGATGTCCTTGTTTCATCTTCTCGGTCTTGCCCCCAAGAGCTATGCCGAGCAACTGGTGCCCAAGGCAGATGCCAAAAATCGGCAAGCCAGATGCAATCAGTTTTTTGATGATCGGCAATGCGTATTCGCCGGTAGCGGCGGGATCGCCGGGGCCATTTGAGAGAAACAACCCATCGGGCTTAAGTGCTAAAATTTCTTCGGCCGATGTTTTGGCATTTACCACCGTGATGCGACATCCATGCGACACGAGATTGCGAAGGATGTTGAGCTTTGCGCCATAATCGACGGCGATGACGTGGTAAATGTTTGGGGGGAACGCTTCCCCCCCACTAGCTTTGCCAGCCTTCGACTGGACGGCTCCGCCCTCACCCCCCCGCGGGTCGCTTCGCTCCCTTTGCTCGCTCGTTCTACCAAGTGACCATAGTCCTTCACTCCATTCATACG
>CAZFOM010000047.1:12089-13983 GCA_964520155.1 uncultured Rickettsiales bacterium | reverse complement strand
GAATGCAGCCTTTCTGCACACAGCGTTGTTTGGCGCTCCCTTGTTCGGGGGTGGTTTCCAAAATGTAAAGCAAGCCAGCACGCAACGCATTACGGTTTAGATTTGCTAAACGTAAACCTTTTTCTGTCATCTCTCTGATCGAATAGAAACGCACCGGTTCAGGAATAAATTTTTGTCCTTCTTTCTCTTGATACGCGCGTATCAATGCCGCAGGAATTTGGTTCAATTTTTCGGTATCCAGATAGACAGTACCTCTTTTTAACATGGACACATGTTCGGTTTGCGTGAAGAATCCTGCGTCCACCAAAACCGAATTTTCAAGGCACATAAAATCCATCACAGCACCAAGTGCACGACCAAATGTTTGCCGCTGCTTCTGATACTCTTGTTTTGTCATGCCAATCGGAATGCTTCGCATTCAGCTTTTATGACACTGAAAAGTTTATAAAGTCTAAATTATAGTCGTTTACCTTTATCATTTCCGGATCCAGGCTTGAAGATTCACGAATAGACTCTCCCACCAATTCCGTAGTGAGCCGGAATGCCACATGGCGCAGCGATGATCTTCTTTCACCAGCAGTTCTAGTTGTGTAATCGCCCAGCGCGTGAAATCTTCGGCAATCAGGGTGCCTTCTGTTTGGGGTGGCAATAAAGCAAGCACGCGGGATGGAAGTGTTTTGTTGCCGAGATCGAGATAATATATGGCTTCATCCTCCGGTCGCTCACCGATGGCAAGATAGCTGTCATTCCACGGGTGGGGATTGAGCCCCTTATCGCGGAGGTTTTCATTCGCTTCGATGATGTTATCCGCATCCAGCCCGAACAACGATGCCAGATCTTCGCCAGATAAATACCGCAACCGCGGCAACTGCACACGCTGCATGAACCCAAGATAATCCGGCGGGATCGGATGAGGAAATAATCGCTCCAGAGGTTTTAGGTCGAACATGGCTATGTATGTTTACTCAGTTCGATTCAACAGTCATGTATCAATAGTTATCGTCGCTTGGACTGGTTAAGCGTTAAATTCAAGTAGTGTCCAGCCATGCCGCTCAGCGCATGTGCCCAGACACTATTGCTTGCCTTGTCAGGATCAATGGAAAGCGCATGATCACTCTCTTCCATTGCCTGCATAAGCGGTATCAACGCCCCCTCTTCCAAAAGTCTGTCCGTAAGGTCGGCGATCTGACTCTGCACTTTGTTGTCGCACACATGTTCTGCGTGCGCACTCTCGAATGTGATCTGTTTTGCTCTGCTTGCGTAGTGTTTTTTGGCTGCTTCATAGGCATCCATCGCCCCCCCTCACCATTTCGGGAGAAAGCGCCAGTAACGCACGTTTCTGATCCATTCTAAGGCTGTTTTTCATCGTATCTCTAAGCCCTTCGTAAAATCGAATGTGTAAAAGCTATATACGACTACTCTTACCAGATACGGCTTAAAGATACGTTAATCACGAGAGAAAGCTAGTAACTGAAAGCTGACACCTGACAGCCGAAACCTGCCATTTACATCTGTTCTCAACGCCCCTTTGATTTATTCGCTTGTCGAAGCAAATTAAGTATTTCATCAACCCTATCATCATCAGCCCCAAGGGTCTTTACTAGCGCAACCGACACATCACGCAGTTTCACCATTTCACCTTGATCAGGTTTTTCTTGTGAAGGATTTGCCGCCGCACCCAGATTTTCCATCTGGGCAAGTTTCTGTCTGCCAAGTTTGGTGATTGTGAATGTACAATGATCCGAAGACCAAAAACGAACGTGTTGTAAGTTTTCTCTAGAATTTTTGTCGTATTTTATCTCTATATAATTTTCCCCTACAAGTGATTTGACAGCCTTTTCCAGAGTAGGGTGAAGGATTTTCTTTGACCCCCTAATCTCAGTGCCGTCGGGCC
>CAZFOM010000047.1:0-12079 GCA_964520155.1 uncultured Rickettsiales bacterium | reverse complement strand
CGTCGGGCCTGGTCGGGTGCAAGTATCGCAATATCCCGCCATTAACCTTAGCACCTTCAGGCGAAAGTTTCCGCAGAACATAAAGTTTCGCTTGTTCAAGGTTTTGTGCGGTTTTCTGTTTGGGTGAAAGCTCTTCTTCCATGAATCTTTTCCTGATTACCGTAAATACACCTTACACCTGATTCTTATCGAGCTTCCCATCATTGCGGTCGCCTGCGCCAAGCACAATTTCGTTATGCGCAGCACCGGCGGGGATCATCGGGTAGACGTTTTCGTTCTGATCCACCTGCATATCCACCACTACGGGGCCTTTGATTTTGATCATCTCGGCGATGCAATCATCCACATCCGAAAGTTTATCGCAGCGCAGACCCGCGATACCATAGGATTTGGCGAGCATCACGAAATCCGGTAGCGAGTCGCAGTAGGATTCGGCGTAGCGCCCGCCGTGGAACATTTCCTGCCACTGGCGCACCATGCCCATATAATGATTATTGAGAATGAACAGTTTCACCGGCAGGCGGTATTGCTTGATGGTGGAAAGCTCCTGAATGTTCATCTGCACCGAGGCTTCGCCTGATACGCACACCACCAGTTTTTCGGGATGCGCGATCTGCACGCCCATCGCAGCGGGCAGTCCGTAGCCCATCGTACCAAGTCCGCCCGACGTCATCCAGCGATGCGGCTTGTCGTATGTGATATACTGCGCCGCCCACATCTGATGCTGGCCGACATCGGTCGTGATATAGAAATCCTTGCCGCGCATCGCTTTATCCAGACGCGCAAGCGCGTGCTGCGGTTTGATCACACCTTTTGCAGGTTGATGATAGGAGAAACTCTGTTTGGCGCGCCAGCCGTCGATCTGTTTCCACCAGTCTTCGCAAGCGGAGCGCGAGAAGACTGCCGCGTCGGAGCCTGCTTTGGGCGAAGACGGGCGGTTGCCGCTTGCTACGACTCGGCGAGCCGCAGGAAATTTCTTCTTCCACACGGTGAGCATCTGCTTCAGCACCAGCCCTACATCCCCCACGATCGGCACCTGCACACGCACGTTTTTATTGATCGAGGAAGGATCAATATCCACATGGATCTTTTTGGATTTCGGCGAAAAGGCTTCGAGTTTACCGGTCACACGGTCATCGAAACGCGCGCCGAGATTGATCATCACATCGCAGCCATGCATCGCCATGTTGGCTTCCAAGCTGCCGTGCATCCCGAGCATTCCAAGAAACTGAGGATCAGAGCCAGGAAACGCGCCAAGCCCCATGAGGGTCTGCGTGATTGGAAAACCCGTCAGGCGCACAAGTTCGCGCAAGGTTTCGCAGGCCTCTTCACCTGAATTCACGAGCCCGCCGCCGACATAAAAGATCGGACGTTTGGCCGACGCCATGAGTTCGATCGCGCGTTCGACCATTTTCTCATCGCCCATGATACGCGGCTGGTAAGATTTGCGCTCGACCGCCTTGCCCGCATAGCTGCCGGTAGCGTTTAGAATGTTTTTCGGCACGTCAATCACCACCGGCCCCGGGCGACCCGAGCGCGCGATGTGGAATGCCTCATGCACGATCCGTCCTAAATCGTTCACGTCTTTCACCAGATAATTATACTTCGTGCAGGCACGTGTGATGCCGGTGGTGTCAGCCTCCTGAAACGCATCTGATCCGATGAGGTGCGAGGGCACCTGCCCCGTGATGCACACGAGCGGAATCGAATCCATCATCGCATCCGTCAGTCCGGTGACGGCATTCGTTGCGCCCGGGCCAGAGGTGACGAGCACCGCGCCCACTTTGCCGGTTGAGCGCGCATAACCTTCGGCAGCGTGCGTTGCGGCCTGTTCGTGGCGCACGAGAATATGGCGCAGCTCGTTTTGCCTAAAGATCGCATCATAGAGCGGCAGCACCGCGCCACCCGGATAGCCAAAAATCGTATCCGTGCCTTCGGCGACCATCGCTTTCACCACCATTTCCGCGCCCGTCATGGTGCGGGCGGCTTCCGGCAATTTATCAGAAGCATGGATTTTTTTGATTTTTGGTTTAGGGGCGGACATGGGTTTCTCCTTGGAAATGGCCGCAGAATCTAGCGTTTTTGCGCCTATGGGTCAAGGGTTTGGCACCTTCATACAACATTAACACTAACGTGATACAATACGCACGATGAAAACAGATCAACCCACTCATAAACCGAGTAAATTCAAAAAAGCACTGCTGAAAACCACCTGTCTTGCCACAGCAGGGCTTTACGGCACATACTTGCTGGATTCAAAATTTGAGCCAGGCGGACGCGAATGGCGAACGGTTGAGTTTTCCGATTCCCGCGCGATGGATAATACCCATTTCTATAACGCGCCAGATAAGCCTGTGGTGATACACTATCGGTTCCCGCGGACGGAGAAACTGGATGAATATCAGGGAATTTTTTTTGTGCGGCGTCCCATGAGCAAAAGTGCACAATATCTGGTGCGCAGAGCGATGAGCAAAATCGAAGCACACGGTAACGTACAGTTTGTAGAAGAAACCGACCCACAAAAACGCGGTGTGATTGAAATCCGTAGCCTGCTCGAACCGGTTCTGGGCCCTATGGGAGAGGTTATTGCAACAGGATACCACGATCATGTAAGCAAGAGAGATATCGCAATATATGAACGCGGTCGCTGGTTAAACTGTCCAGAAGCCGCAGAAATGGATAAGGAAAATGTATTTTATCGCGCCTGTGCTATAGGCCATGCTCAGACGGAATCAACGGCACTGCACGAACTGATGCATGCGCTCGGAGCAAGCGACGTATCCATTTTGACGCCAATACCTAATACGTTTCCTCTGAATTTTTACAAGACCATCGCACCTGAAATGGACAACCGTGATGAAACCGTGATGAGTTACACATGGAAAGACTATATTACAAACGATGCACCGGACAAGCCGCCTAGCGCTAAGCTCGGCCGGCTTGATAAACAATGGCTGGATCGGTTTTACCCCAAAACGAAAGAGCAGCATGTCAAACTGCCAAGTCCATCCGATGAGATAAAACGCCAGATCTTTCCCAGAGTGCGAAACCATCTGGGGTTCGGGAGATGACGGGTATTTCAAACCTTAGTTTACCTAAAATTAAGGGTTTTTAAGCGATTTATTCACCGCTTGTGCGCCATACTGCCAGTATCCCAAGGAGCATCATGTCGCTGGAACATACAAACACAGCTACGGAAACAGTGTCCCCAACGCGCCCTCCGGTGAAGCAGTTGACGCTGTTCGTGCACCCCGAAACCGGTATGCGCAGTTTTTATCGTAACTATGCGAAATCCGGCAGCAGTGATCTGGCTTTTGCGAAAAAAATGGGTGGATGGGGCTGGATCAAAATTCAGGTAGAAAATCACCTGATTCCGGAGCTGGAGGAGGCAGAAGTTCGCTACGCACTATTGCAAACAACAGACAAAAACAACATACCGCATGTTATTGGCGTGCAGGCCATTGCAGCAAACGACTGGAAAAAACTTAAAGACGCGGGCTTCTTGCTGGTGGATGAGAAAGGTCAGGAACTCACCGATGATCAGTTGCAATGGGATCCTGAGCAGGAGAAAGCCGCAAGAGCACTTCATGCGGATAGGCTTCGACGGGAGAGAGAACAAAAACCAGCTACCGCAGCAAAGCGTAAAAACCCAAGCGATGAACCTCCGAAACGCGATTTCCGCGATTGGAAAAAAAACCTCTCCGTATTCATTGCCCACATGGACTATCTGCGTTCGTTGTTACCTGAGGATTTCGATACGCTGAGCGATGAGGAAAAACAATGCGCGATCCGCGAAACCTATAAAAATCCCGAAATCGGGCGCAGGCTTTCGCAGGGAAACGTACTGCATCACATGCTAATGCAAGGCACCAATGCGAGTAATAAAGAAATCGTAAAGATGTTTGGGGACATCAAAACAGCGAGAGGCCTATCTCTTGATGAGCGAAATTTACATCATTATTTTACGGGTGATTTATCTATTCCTGCCCAGTTTACACGTAGAGTTGAAACGCTGCTACGGCTTTCATGCGCGAATGATTCACAAACCCAGAAATTTGAAGAGTCCTGGCATCTATATCAAACACTTCCAAACAAGCATCTTGCAAGAGATGTGGATCTGGCAAAAGACCTTAAAAATCTTTGTCAGAAACATAGCATTACCGAGGACGATTTACTGGACAGTAAACCGTTCACGAAGGCGAGAGAATATATGTCGCGCAGATTGCGACACTCCCTTAATGGCATTAAATCACCCGATCCGGATACGATTGACGATCTGATTTCGCGGATGCACGCAATTGCGATAAAACAAGATAATCCGGAGTTGCTCGCCGATATTGCGAGTCTGTGCGAGTCGCATGAAATTCCCTATAATACAGAGAAAGGCTATTGTATCGAAAGCTATGAGGATCTGGTTGAGCGCTACCGTGAAGAAGGCCGCCCTCTGCTTTCCGTTATGCTGCGCGATATCCGCTCCGTCAGAGAGCTGCGAATATCAATCAATGATCCTGATTTAGGGAGTGTTTTGGAAAAAAAATTAGGTAGCCTGTATTATGAGCATCCGCGCACCTATACATCCAAACCGACTTCCACCGAGCTAGACGCTTTTATCACCTATTTTCGCAAAAAACTTGCTGAAAAAAGCGTCACATTACATGAGGATCATGGTGACTGGCTCATCGAGGCAAATCGTGGCGATTATCCCGCTTTTGACGAAGACGGCTCTGAAATTCCTATAGAAAATTACCACGCATCGCACTTTGATCCATGGGCCAAATTCCACCGCGCAAATCAAGCGCGGAACCGGCAGCGCTGATCTATATATTCTTGCTGCTATTTGAGGGTGGCCCGATACTGATTCCTGAACCACGTCATCTGTCGTTTGGCGTAGTTGCGGGTCATCTGCTGGGCTTTCGTGATGGCCTCATCAAGGGACGTTTCACCGCGGATATAGGCGGCTAGTTCGCGCACACCGATTATCTTGCTAAGAGGTGATGATTGATGGGCAGAATTGAAGATGGGCGGAATAAAAATGGATTCTTCTTTTTCATTTTTCTGCCCATCTGCCCATCTATCATCCATCATCACCCTCCTCACCTCCTCCACCGCCCCCTGCTCCACCATTTTCACGAAACGTGCATTGCATCGCCTATATAATTCCGGACGCGGAATGGTTACGATCTGCATCTCAAACTGTGCCATTGGAAGCAATGGCTCAGCGGGGATAGACTGCCAGTAGAGTAAGGATTTTCCGGTGGATTTCAGCACCTCCATCGCACGCATGAGGCGTTGTGGGTCGCTGGGGCGCAATTTTTTGGCTATCTGGGTATCCTCACGCGCAAGTTCCGCATGAAAAGCGTGCGAGCCGATCTCCTGCATCCGTGCCCGCACCTCGGCTCGCACCGCTGCATCCACCTCCGGCACCGGAGAGATCCCATTCATGAGTGTGCGCAGATATAAGCCCGTGCCTCCCACCACCACCGGCAATCGCTTCTCCTTCCATGCAGTTTCGATTTCACTTGCAGCGAGTTTCGCCCATGCGGCCGCATTCAGCGCCTCGTCGCCTGCGGCAAAGCCGTATAAGCGGTGCGGTACGTCAGCTTGTTCCTCAGGCGAGGGTTGCGCGGTCAAAATCGGCAGCGCGCGGTACACCTGCTGGCTGTCGGCATTGATGATGACACCGCACCCATCTTTGGCTATGTCTAGTGCGAGTTGCGATTTTCCGCTGGCCGTTGGGCCGGCGATGATGCGCACGCGATGCGATGAGGATGAAAACATGAGCGAAAAAGTAGCACTCACCGTGATAGGGAATCCAGCAGAAAGCGCATTGTCCGGCACGCTGGTATCGGCCATTGAGGCTAATCTCGCCTTCAAGGGCGCCAATATCCTCGAATCACGCTGGCTTTCGGAAGGGGAGGCCTATGATATCGTGCTATCGTATCTGGAGCCGGAAAAGTGCGAGAAACTCGCGCGCGATACGCTGCGGCAGGAGCGCGTGGACATCATCGCGCAGGAGGCGGCCACGCGCAAAAAACGTCTGCTGATTACCGATATGGATTCCACCATGATCCGCGAGGAATGCATTGATGAGCTGGCGGATTTCGTGGGTAAAAAAGCCGAAGTATCGGCCATCACCGAGCGCGCGATGAACGGCGAACTGGATTTCGAGAAAGCTCTCAATGAGCGCGTCGCATTGCTTGCGGGGCTACCGGTTTCAACACTTGAACAGGTGTACCGCGAGCGGATTCACTTCATGGGTGGCGCGCGTGAACTGGTCGCTACGATGAAAGAAAACGGCGCGCGCTGCGTATTGGTGTCGGGCGGGTTTACGTTTTTCACTTCGCGTGTGCGCGAGGCACTTGGCTTCGATGCCGATTATTCCAACCAACTGGAGATAGAAAATGGGCGTTTGACGGGTCGCGTGATGCAGCCGATCCTGGATAAAAATGTCAAACTGCAAACGCTGCTTGCCGAATGTACCAACCACCTGATCCCGTTATCGGAAAGCATGGCAATTGGCGATGGGGCGAATGATCTTCCCATGCTGCTGGGCGCGGGGTGCGGCATTGCGTATCACGCTAAGCCTTCGGTCGAAGCCTCTGCCCGCACCCGCCTGCGTTACGCGAATCTGCGCGGGGCGCTATTTGCGCAGGGGTATTCCGTAGATGAGTTTGCTAAAACCCACACCTAACAAATCTAATGTCATACCAACGAAAGTTGGTATCCAGCACTTCATGCTTTTGTATTAAATCTCACTAAGGGGATTTATTCTCTGCTGTTTACAGCGTCATTGCGAGGCGAAGCCGAAGCAATCCATCTTTTTTTGCTCTGGATCGCCACGGCCTAAAGGCCTCGCGATGACAAATAACCCACTGCTTCCGGCTGGGTTTTTTGTTTTTTACCTTTGGATGCCGGCTTTCGCTGGCATGACAAGAACATATCATACGATAGGAAATAGAACCTCAAGCACAATCAAATCCGCGTCCGGCTTGCGGGTTCATCTCGTAAAATGTCTGCCGCAAGCTGACGGATAATAGCTTGATTGGTTTCCAATTTTTCAAAATAGGCTTTTCCTGCTTCACTATATAACTTCGGCTCCGTGTAGGCTTTGAATTCTTCAAATATGCCCATTTTTTCGGGATATCTACCTTCATATTGAAGCGCACATTCCATTGCATCGAGCATGTCGAAATCGCGCACGGTTTTTGCTCGCGGCGTTTTTTGTTCCGCATATTCATCAATCAAAGCAATCATGCCCGCCTGATCTGGAGTGGTAAAAATTTGTCGTGCGGCGATTTTCTCGAGACGAATTTTGTCCTGTTTGTTGAAATTCTCATCCGGCCTGAAATCTCCGATGAGTGCCTCGGTGATATCATGTGCTGCTGCCATAAACAGCATATCCTGGTCATCAGGCAGGTTTTGAAACAAAATCATGGCTCTGGACATCGTCCGAAGGACGTTTGCCTGATGCGCGAATACCGATTCAGGACTCTTAATGCCCCGTTTTATCCAACCAGAGCGTTTGATCTCCCTGGTAATTTGCAACACTAACCATGGCCGAATGACGCCACTGGGAAGCGCAAGACATTTTCTGAAATTTTCACCAATCGCTGGGTATTGCGCAAACATTCGTCCCAGAAAATCTCTGTCCGTCTCCGCTATCTTAGGGTGGGTCAAGACATCTTCGAATGCGTCTTGCATAAAATGGCTTATTTACCATCCACCGGCAGGGTGATGAACTGGAGTTCCTCCCCCCTCTGCACGCGCACGAGGGCGAATTTACGTCCGGCGGACTTGGCCGACGTGAGCGCGTCGCGCAGTGCTTTGACGCTGCTCACCTCGCGGTCATTGACGCGTGTGATCACATCCCCTGTCTGAAGCCCGCGTTTCATCGCTTCACCACCTGGGGTGACTTCTTCCACCAGTAGTCCCGTGATGCCATCCGCAATCCGGTATTGTTCCCGCAGCGCCGGTGTAAGCGGGATCAGGCTCATATCGAGCAGTTTTTCGCCTTTACTGCTGGGGGTGCCACGATCCTTGCCACCCGCTTCATCGGCTTTTGCTTCTTCTTCCTTGAGTTCGCCGAGCGTCACGCGGAAAGATTGGGTGTCGCTGCCGCGCAGCACCTTCACTTCGACTTCTTTGCCGATTTTGGTTTCGGCCACGATGCGCGGTAACTGCCGCATTTCGTTGATGTCCTTGCCATCAAACGACAGGATCACATCGCCGCTTTTGATTCCGGCTTTGTCCGCGGGGCTGCCTTTGGTGACATCCATCACCAGCGCACCTTCGGTTTTCTTCATACCCAAGGAATCGGCCATCTCATCGGTCACGGTTTGGATTTTGACACCGAGCCAGCCGCGGAAGGTTCGGCCGTGCTCGCGCAGTTGTGCAATCACGCCTTTAGCCAAAGTGGATGGCACGGCAAAGCCGATGCCCACGCTGCCGCCCGTAGGTGAAAAGATCGCTGAGTTGATGCCGATCACTTCGCCGTTCATGTTGAACATAGGCCCACCGGAATTACCGCGATTAATTGCCGCATCGGTCTGGAGAAAATCATCGAAGGGACCGGAATTGAGATGTCGTGCACGCGCCGAGATGATACCAGTCGTCACCGTACCGCCCAGCCCAAAAGGATTTCCAATCGCCATGACCCAATCCCCCACACGCGCGCTATCGGAATCTCCGAAACTTACATACGGCAAGGATTTTTTGCTTTCGACTTTGAGCAGCGCCAGATCGGTTTTGGGATCTCTGCCGATGATCTTGGCTTCGAGTTTGGTATCATCGCTTAAGCGCACCGTGATCTCCTCGGCCTCAGCGATCACATGGTTGTTGGTCACGACATAGCCGCTCGGGTCGATGATAAAACCGGAGCCGAGTGAATACACTTCCTGCTCTAAGCCGCCACCGCCATCAGGCATTCCTTTGCCAAAGCGCTCAAAAAATTCGCGGAAAGGCTCGAATTCTTCGCCAGGCGGCAGTTGCATCCCGGGCGGCATTCCAAGCATTCCCTGCATCCCTTTGACCTTCTGCGCGGTCGAGATATTGACCACCGCCGGCGCGAGTTTTTCTGCCAGATCGGCAAAGGACTCAGGCGCTGCTGATGCTGTGACGGGGGTTACGCTCAAGATGAGCAACACAGCGCACAGTGTCAGATATTTCAGGCTCAGAAAACGGCGTTTGCAGCAAGACATAATCACCATTATCCTCTACTCCATCTGGCGCAGGAACTTGCTATCGGGCGACAGCACCATGGTCGTATCCGACTTATCGAGCGTGCGCTGATAGGCCTGCATGGAACGGTAGAACTCAAAGAACGACGGATCGCGGCCATAGGCTTCGGCATAGATCTTGGTCGCCTCGCTATCGCCTTCCCCGCGCAGGGTTTCGGCTTTCTTCTGCGCTTCGGCGATAATGATCGTGCGCTCCTTATCTGCCTTGGCGCGGATGCGAAGGGCGTCCTCTTCCCCTTTTGCGCGGATCTCTTTGGCCTCGCTTTCACGCTGCGTCTGCATCCGGCGGAAAATCGCAGCGCTGTTTGCATCCGGCAGATCGGCCTGAATGATACGCACATCAATAATTTCCACACCAAAATTATCCGCGCGCATCGGTTGCTCTGGCTCCGTGTTTTCGGCTGGTGCCGCTTCCGCGGGTGCCGCAACAGGTACCACCGCTGCATGATCCGCCGAGTTCACGAGATTACGGATATCATTCATGATCCGGCTGCGCTCGGGGGTAAGCAGCGCATTGAGCGGCACGTTGCCGAGCACTTGCCGCAAAGACGCATCAAGTCGTGCGGCTAGCAAGCCATTCATGACCGAGATTTTATTGGTGCCAAAGCCGCCGCGCGCAGCTTGCGTGGCCATGTAAAATTGCAGTGGATCGCGAATGCGCCATTTGAGATAGGCGCGCACCACGAGTCGCTTCTGGTCAGCCGAGTTGATCTCAACTTCGTTTTGCATTTTGTATTCCAGAATGCGGCGATCGAAATACTCCACCGTCTGAATGAACGGCACTTTGAATTTCAGCCCGGGTTCCTGCACGACTTTTACAGGACGACCGAACTCGGTGACGAGTGCGGCTTGCGTCTGCTTGACGACAAAGAAAGAATTGAGCAGCAGGAACAGTACGCCTGCCACCAGAATCAGAATCAGGCCAATGGGTTTGTTTGACATATTACTGTCCTCCGCTGGTGGTGGCCGGAGCGCGCGGTGCGAGCCCCGGAATCGGCATATACGGCAGCACGCCCTGCACGTCTTTTCCGCTACCAAGAATGACTTTGTTCATGCCACCCATGATCCGCTCCATGGTTTCAAGATAGATCCGTTTGCGCGTGACTTCGGGCGCCTGACGGTATTCGTTGTAGACGGAGGTAAAGCGGGCGGAATCCCCTTTGGCCGCGGCAATCACCTGCTGTTTGTAGGCTTCGGCTTCCTGCAACATACGCTCGGCCTGACCGCGCGCTTTGGGTAGAATATCGTTGCGGTAGGCTTCGGCTTCGTTGCGCGATCGCTCCTGATCCGCGCGCGCCGCCTGCACGTCGCGCATCGCGTCAATCACCTGCTCCGGCGGGTTGGCACCGCGCAGATTGACGCGGTCGATCACGATTCCCGCCTGATACATATCGAGTGTGGCTTGAATGAGTTTCTTAGCATCTTCTTCGATCTGGCTCTTGCCACCGGTAAAGGCGGACGTGAAGGTGTTTTTGCCGATCACTTCACGGATCGCGCTTTCCGACACGTTTCGCACGGTGAGCTCCGGATTGCTGACATTGAACAGATATTGTTTTGCGTCGTTGATTTTCCACTGCACGGTAAAATTGATATTGATGATGTTTTCATCGCCGGTGAGCATCGGGCGTCCGAGCGCCGTTTCTCCTGCGCTCTGTAGCGCGTCGGTCTCGAGATTCTGGGAGAATTCTTCCGTGCGAATAAAGCCCACATTCACCACTTCCACCGATTCGATCGGCGTGGGGAAATGGTAGCGCAAGCCTGGTTCGCTAAAGCCCGCGAATTTTCCAAAGCGCATCACCACGCCCACTTCACCCGGCTGCACCTGATACACGCCGGAACCCATCCACAACAGCAGCAGCACCATCACCGAAACCAGCGCCATTTTCTTGTTCCCGCCATCGCCTGAAAACAAATCGTTGAAGCGCTGCTGGCTTTTTTTGAGCAACTCATCGAACTGGTCTGCACCAGGCGGTTGATACCCACCACCACCCGTACCACGTCCGCCACCGGAAGAACCACCGCCGGAGGGTTTGCCCCACGGGCCGCCGCCATCGCCTTTGTTCCAAGACATCCATAGTTTCATCTGTGGCCTCGCCCGTGCTTGTGGTTTTGAATGGTGGTACCTATATAGGCAACCGTGATAAGGAATCAAGGTGATGAACGAAATTTCCAAAGATCGTGTGATGATGGCGCTTTTGGGCGTTCGGGATGCGGACAGCGGCCAGCCGGCCATCCGCCCTGACATGATTTCCGGCCTCACCATTCAGCAAGGTAAAATCGGGTTTATCCTGACGCTGGATCCCAAAGACGCATCGCGTCAGGCATGGTTTGAAGATAGCTGTAAGCAAGCCATTACAAGGCTTATTCCGGAAGCGGAATCAGTAACCATTATTCTAACAGCCGATCGGTTCAGTGCGGATCCCAAGGATGGGGTCGCGCCATCACAGCGCGCCGTTTGGAACCATCACCCTATCGTCGGAGTAAAACACGTCATCGCGGTTGCATCCGGCAAGGGCGGCGTGGGTAAATCCACCACGTCGGTGCAACTCGCACGGGCACTGCACCGCGCTGGAAAGCGCGTTGGGCTGCTCGATGCCGATATTTACGGCCCCTCCCTTCCACGCATGATGAACCTGTCCGGTCAACCTGAAACGCAAGACGGGCTGATGCTGCCACCGGTCAAAGACGGAATTGCCTGCATGTCCATGGGGTTGATCGCGGGCGAGGATGCGGCAATTGTCTGGCGCGGGCCGAAACTCTCCAAGGCACTCGCCACGCTCGCACGCGGCACGAACTGGACGCACCATCTTCCTGCCAAAGATACGCTCGATTTTTTGATCGTG
>CAZFOM010000046.1:0-14004 GCA_964520155.1 uncultured Rickettsiales bacterium | reverse complement strand
CGTCCCCTCGACAAAACCAATCCGCTGATAGTTGTTCGAGCTGCGCACTTCTTCGAGAATATAGGCCAGATCATCCGGTTCAATCGGATGTCAACGCAGAACGATACGCTCTTCAAACCGGTGCAGATGCGGCGATGTATACGCATGAACCGTGTAGCCTGCCGACTCGAATATCGCTTTCAGAAATGCAATCGTCGAGCCTTTGCCGTTTGTGCCACACACATGAATCGTCGGTGGCAGCGACACATGCGGATCGCCAATCGCCGCAAGCAACCGCTCCATGCGAAGCAGCGGATCTCCGTCCGGCGTCGCAAACGTGACCGGTGGCCAGTGCGGCATGTAAATTGGCGTCATAGAAAATGCTTACAACCCTCTGCCGCCACCGCCGGAGGTTCCGGCAAACCGGTTCCAGCGATCTTTCGCCACACGGCGTCTGCCGTTGATGCGATTGCGGATCGCATCGAGTTTGGTGTTGCCGGAGTACGCGATCTGATCCGTAGACAGTGCGGTGACCGGTTGCTGAATCGGCCCTACCGGTGCTGCAATCGGGTGGCTGTCCGCCGGTGCCTGATTGGCAAGCTCCGATAGTTGATTGATGATCAAATGCCGTTTGTTGCGGGCACGGATCACCTCCTTCTTGGTCGGAGGATGCTTATGCGATGAGTGATCGGACACGATCCACATAGTTCCCTGTTTTTATGTCCGTACTGTTTTAGTGTCCCCTTCACACACAGGCAAGTGCAGATAGATGACAATTTGAAGACAAGGACACAGAGTCGAATAATGTTTGTGCGCGATGTACATTATTCATTGCCTGTGTCTTTGCGTGCGGGCGCCTGTGCCTGTTTGCGACGCAACAGGTTTTGCTTGAGCGCTTTCGCCAGATGCTCCTTATCACGCTTCTTGCCTTTGCTTTGACTCGCATTTTGTGACGGCGGCGTTTTCGTAGTATGATTCTGATTTTTATTCATATTCAAACCTTCTATCGCACGCGAATCTGCCACGAAAAACACCGCTTGCCAAGCGGGGTTGATTGTGGCATTTTCCCCGCTCCTTTTTAGGCCGATAGACACATCCACACGCACTAAAAAATGTGATCGATCAGGTAGTTGCTGCTGTAGCTCAGTGGTAGAGCACGTCATTGGTAATGACGGGGTCGGATGTTCGATTCATCTCAGCAGCACCAGTTTATAGTCATTTACCTTTATCATTTCTGCTTGCTGCAAATGAAAGGTTTTTGCGCTTTCACTGCGCATGTACCCAAACGTACACTTACGCTGCGGTTCTCAAAACCTGACATTTTCGCTAACCAGAAATGATAAAATTAAACGACTATGGTACATTATTCCCTTGATGCCAGCGCTCGTGCCATCGCACCTAGTGTGTCTTTCCACTCAAACATCGTAGTTTGACGAAACAGCCGGATATGCGGGTACCACAGCGCATCTTCACGGTTCATCATCCAGCGCCAGCTCGGCACGCGCGGCAGCAACACCCACACCGGCACTCCGAGCGCGCCGGCCATATGCACGGTGGAATTTGCCACCGTCACCACCGCATCGAGCGAAGCCACTTGGGACGCAAAGCGATCCATGTCCTGCATCGCATCCACACTCTCATCCCAATGTATAGAAATGCCATGCGCGCGCGTAAAGGCCTCGACTTCATGACGTTTGTCACCGTACTGCACACTGACCCACTGAATGTTCGGGCAGGATAACACTGGTAGCCAGTCGGAAAGCGCAATGCTGCGCTGGCTACCGGTCGCATAATTCGAGCTATACCAGGAAATACCAATCTTTCTACCCGCACCTAATGCCGCATAACGCTGTTTTAACTCAGCAACCTCATGAGGTCGCGCCTGAAGATAGCCGCGATAGAGTGGGTAGTCTTTTTTCGGCATCACATGATGCAGCAGATCCCCGATCGGCGCTTGATAGGCGATATCCGCATCGTGCACCAATCGCCTGCATCCTTCGATACTGCGCGGGGCGATTTCGATGCCGAAAGAACGCTCGAACAACGGCACCAGGCGCTTACTCGCCTCCACCACCAGCGGAATGCGTTTTTCAAGAAACGCCGGAAGCAGGCTTGCAAACATCAGTTCGTCGCCAATGCCCTGCTCCGCCCATAGCAATAGTTTTTTACCCTTGGGTAATGCCTCGCCGCGCCATCTCGGAAACGGCCATTCCCTCGACGGCGCATCGGGATGTTTGAATCGCCAGTCCCAGTATTCAAGCGCTTTTGGCAGTTTGTTTTCGAGAAAATAGAGCATGGAGAGATAGTAGCGCCCTGCCCCCTCATCCCCCTGCGCAAGACACCGATCCAATATCGTGCGCGCTTTGTCGAACTGATGACGCTCGGTGTAGATCGTGCTGAGAGTGTGATACGCGGCATACATCTTGGGATCGAGCGCAATGGCTTTTTCAAAATGCACGATCGCCGGATCGTATTCCAGACGATGCTTATACATGGCTCCCAGATTCACCTGCCATGCCGCTACCTCGGGATGCGATTGCACCAGCGCTTTGAGGATCGGAAACGCCTCCTCCACCCGACCTAATATATACAGCATCCATGCCCTTGCCCCCTGTGCATACAAATGCGAAGGATCCTGCTTGAGCACCATCTCGTAAGTCAGTAGCGCCTTGTGGTATTCGCGGTTGGTTTCAAACTGGATTCCGCGCTGAAAAAGCGCCGCAGGGCTGTTGCCGGAGAGTTTCAAAGCCGCATCCACAGCGGCGCGCGAGGCTTGTGTGTCGCCCAGTTCCATCAGCAAGGATGCTTCGTGCAGCTTTGCATTCACATCCGACGGCTTAAAACGCAGCGCCCGCGTGACCCAATCGAGTGATGCCGCCTTATCCCCAAGCTGGTAGAGCGTGAGGCTTTTCATCAGCATCACATCGGCAAATTCGGGTACCATACTGAGCACCTGATCGTAGCGCTCCAGTGCCTCCTCCCAGCGTTTTTGCTGTTGCAGCAGGTAGCCGTCTTGCAGTATGGAAATCGCGTGCTCGGCATTGAGTGTCATGCGCCCTACTTAATCGCAAGCGTCAGCAAAAGGCAATGCAACAAAACGCGTCCAAGAAACCCTGTCCCGTTTGCAACCGTCAGGCCGTGAAAGAACATGCGCCATTTTGTTCCAAGCGCTGCGCTGATGCGGATCTGGGGAACTGGATTATGGAGAAGTATCGGGTCGCTGCGCCTGCGAGTGCGGAAGATGACCGTGTCTCAATCGATGATCAGAACGAGGATACGCAACACTAGAAAAAGAAGGCACCCATGTGGGGTGCCTTCTTTGTAACGTTCGTATCGTGACGGTTAGTTTTTCGTCACCTCGCGCGAGGCACCCGTCAAGCAGTAGAGTAAGCGTGCAGCACAGTCGGATGCGTTGTCCGCACCCGCACCGGTTCCGAGCCTACAGGAGCCCGCACAGGAAGACGAGTTCGCAACCGCAGCCGTTGCAGTGGCAGCCAGATTCGGGCAGTTATTGCTCGTCATAACAAAGAGTGAATCCACCTGCGTCGCAACATCCGTGAAGCATCCTTCTGTCGCAGTGGTCAGATTGATCGTGCGATCCGTATTGATGGCGCGCAGTTTCAGATCCGCAGGGTTCGTTTCACCCGGCGCACCGCCATTGAAGCGGTTGGAGAACGCGTGCCAGTTCACGTCCTGACCTGCATATTTCGTGTTCGCCCCCCAATTGCTTGGACAGCCACCCACATAGATCAGGTTTTTGCGACGGTTGACGTTGTTCGGGCTGTTGTTCAGCATTTCCGCACCTGCTTTGAGCAACGCGCACTGGTTGCCGCTCATGCCAGAGGTGATATTCCATGGAGCATATCCAGCCCTCAGCACATTGAGCACGTTGGTGAGCTGATTGGCAGCAAGCGGGATATTACGCGGAATGCTGTTATCCGACACCCGACGCGGAACATTCAGTGCCGTCACGCGCATCAGGTTTGTGGTACCTGGGTACGGATACTCGGGATCATTCCACGGTGCCGTTTTCGAAGGCGAACTCATAGCAAGCGGATTGCCTGTCGTGATCGCTCCTGGGAACCGGTTTTGGCAATTCGAATGCGGGGAAGGAAATGTGCACGGTACCGGATTCGGACTTGGATCGTATCCGGCATCAGGCCCCACGAACAGTGGATACGGTGTTGCGCTAGCATAAAGAGGCGCGATCACTGGCGTCGTACCCACTCTTTTTTCTTCCGCACCGAAGGAAGCGACCATGAACATTTCAGGTGATACATCCCGTGCATTCGCATGTACCTCTTCACCGTCTACGAAAGGCCATACCGGAGCAGGATTTGGAGTATCCGGACAGGTTCCGCCACACATATAGGTGATCACCGGAGGAGGTGGTGGTGGGATATTGGTAAAGTCATTCAATGCCCAGTATTCATAGCCAACACCATGAGGTGGTGGCAGGCCTTCCGCCGTTCCTCTGGGAAGCGAGGTGCCGGAGAAACTTCCATCCACGCGCATTACAGCCGGAGGGTTAGCAGGCGCAAGCCGTCCATTGAGACCGTTGTTCAGGAATGTCACGCTGTAATGCCCTTCCGGAATATCGCAATCACGGTTAGGATTATTCGGCGGCGTACAGTCTGCACGTCTGAATGCCACGCGGTATTTTCGCACCGGAGGGGTTGCCGTGTATGCACACGATGGAGGACAGTGTGGATTTCCCAGTTCTCCCGTTCCTCGGCCCGTTGCCGTGTTCGGAATGTTGCCACCGCTGGATTGTAAAAATGCGGGCGGTGAATCGCACGCCCATATATAAGAGTCATTTATCCTGTCGCGAAAACTCGTTTCCAAAGCTGCATTGGTGGTTGGAGCATCAGCGATGATATCGCCAACGAGTCTGACGGTTCCGGGAGAAACTGGATTGCCTGCGAGATTATACACCATCTCCGCTGATACGGTAACCAGTCCGGTGAGTGGGCGATAATTCATTCGGTGCTGACCGCTGACCGGATCCCGACCACAGCCCGCAATCCATTGTCCCCTCACCATGCGGATGTTGGCAAAGTCTGTATAGTGTCGAGTCCTAATGGTCGCACCGTATGCGATACACATACTGGTTGGGTTGGTAACACCGTCACCGCATTGACTGCACCCAGTCGATGTTTGCGTGTAATCGTTACAATGAGCCGCAAGCGGTGGAACATCAAATACCTGGGAATATGCGGGCATACTCATGCAAGTGAATAACACCACAACCATGCCGACAACTTTACCAAAACATCTCATCATAGCGGGGCTTTCAAAGGTGTGTTTTATACGCTGTTTCATAATGGATCTCTCTGTGGGCGAATTTAACGCAATGCTCCGCAAACTGGATTAGAGCAAGGACTCGGGGGGGGCGGTACAGCCGGTGGAGGCGTTCTCACCTCTATTGGCTGATTGGTTATGAGTGTCTCCGAATTAACTCCATCACATGTCTGTCCCGCAATACAAGGACTCCCAACTGGCGGTGTAGGTGGCGTCGGAGGCGTGCATTGCACGCTATTATCTTCAATAATTTCACTCCAGTTGTACGCGCGTGTACAATCCGCACCCAAGCGATTGCGGTACACCCAGACCGGATTGGCACACTGCGCCGCATCGGTTGCATCAAACTCTGCTTCTACCGTATAGACACGATGTCCGCCGAAGTTTCTGGTCGCGGTGCCAATCGAGGTGCCGGTGAATGTGTTCTGATCATCATACAAACCGCCCGAGTAGGATAGATTGGCGGACTGGATGTTCACGCCGATATCCTCCGAGGTGATTCTGGCTCCCGTTCCACCCGTCAATCTCGGAGCCGCCATCGGTACGTTACCGATGGTCAGTCCGGTCGTGATGCGGCTGGTAGGGATGGAAAGTCCCGCAATCGTTCGCGAAACCAGTTCAAACACGTTTTGCGCTTGCGTAGCGGAACTTCCACTACCCAACTGATCCAGACTGTCCTTGTCCAGGGAATACACCACCTGCGAGGCTACGGTGCGGTCATCGATCGTGTTAATGAGTGCAGCGGAGCTTAAATTCAATTGGCGCTGCACGGTATCAGAGTGGAAATTCTTGGCTTGTGGCTGGGTGCCCGTGAAACTTAAAATTCTCTGCCCCAGAGAGTTGGTGCGAATCACCGGCGCAGCAATGGTGACATCCGGATAGGTTTTCCGCATCTCAGTCTCCACCCAGGTTTTCAGCAACGCTAATGCCTGGGATTCGGTGATCGTCGCATCATGCAGCACATACTGATTCGCGGGCAGTGCCTGCACCGCAGGAAGCCCCATATTGACCGCTTCCGCGCTGACGGTTCTCCGGATCTGCCAATAGGTGAATTCTTCACCCGCCTGCGCCACCAGCGCAGAGAGCTTGATCTCGGAATCGGACTGTTTCATCGTCGTGCGCCCAAAGTCGATAGAGAGCGCCAGAATCGCCGCAATCAGAAATACTGCCAGCGCGCCGATGATGATGATATTGCCCTGCTCATCTTTGAGTAATCTGCATGGGACTGTTCGCATAATGGCCTCAGCTTTCAATCGAGTATTTATCTAAAATTGTAGGTAAAATTTATTAACAATTGGTTAATTTGTTCGTCTGTCATAAATAATTCATACATCAACTGCGTCTTAACGGCACCAGATATGGATTAGTGGGTGTGCCCACATCCACCCTTACCGTGCCGCCAAACAATCCTAATACGTTAAACAATGCCGAATACTGGCATTGCACCACCATTACCAGAATATCTCGGTACCCGGGCGTGACGGTGCCAGGCACTGTGACTCCTGAAACGGTTCCCATCGAGCCAGACACATCCCCGTACCCACAGCGCCCCGTGCCAGGAATGTCCACGGATAACGGGCAGCTGTAACTGCTTGTTGTCGTATTCCATGTGCAAAACCGCAACGATGTTCTCGGGCTGCTTCCCCGCATCATTAAAGGCGCCATTGCTACGGCGGCATTCTGAGCGTCCGTTTGCATCGCGACCGTCGTAGCGCCAATCGAGATGTTGGCAACCGCGTTCGCGTATCGCGTGACCATCTCGCGGGTGGACATATATTGCGTGATCTCAATCATGCCGAAATAGACGATGATAAGTAGCGGAAAGAAAATAGCCGCCTCAATCAGCGCCGCGCCGCGTGAATCAACAATAAAGCGTTTAAGTACTGTTGCCACTAGTCATTCCTTCGGTTGCTGAGCGTGCCAAACGGTTCGTTACGAACCATCGCATAGGTTTCAAAATTCATCATGCTACGAAAAGGAGGGATGTTGCGCAGGAGCGTAAAGAAAACCGGCCACTGATAACTCATACGAAACACGCGGATCTCGGATCCCTGACCCAGATTGATTTTGTTCACCCCCACTTCCGAAACGGAGGTGACCGCAAAGCCAAAGCGCGTGGAATCATTCGCACGAATCAAGCCGGCAGACTTACTGATCACTGCGTTGCGAAGCTGGCTTTCATCTAACACAAACAGGTTATTGCAGTTGGTGGTATTCGGCACAAACTCCGCATCTAAACACCCCACGATCGACGCACGCGCCACCTGATTGTTCATGTTGGTCATGATGGCATTACCAAAATACATCAGCCCGTATTCAAACACCATGAACAGGAACAGAATGAAGATCGGGAAAATGAGTGCGAACTCGATAATCGTCGCCCCACGCTGATCGCGTGCGATCAAGCATTTCCGTAATTGCGTTAGCATACGATAGGGTTTCGGTCGTGCACTCATCTGTCTAGTGTAGCAGGTTACCAAAATCAAAAGATAGGGGCATTGAGTGAAGTTTTTATGACAGCGCACATTACACGACAATCGCCTGAAAGACGAGCGCTTTTCAACGGACGGATTATAGGTGGGCTTTGGCGCGGTAGGAAAACAACGCGGCAAGAGACAGTGTATACGCCAGCATCATGTAAACCGCGATCGACAGGTGTGAGCCGGTCGTGGCAACCAGCCATACACACACCATCGGCGCCGTACCGCCAAATAACGCTGCGCTGAGATTATAAGCAATCGACATGCCGGAATACCGTACCGAGGTGGGGAACAACTCCACCAGCAATGCGGGCACCGGCCCCATATACAGACCCAGCACCGTTGCGAGTACGCATTGCGCGATGAGGATCTGCCAGAACACATGCGAATCCATCACCATAAACATCGGCAGCGTCACCAGCAGCAGGGCGAATGCAGCGGCCACCATAATCGGTTTACGCCCCAAGCGGTCGGAAAAATACGCCGACACCACAATGGTCACCAGCATACAGAACATCGCAATGGTATTAATAGTAAGCGCCTGCGCCGGTGTCTGCTCCAGCTCGCGTTCGGTGAAGGTAATCAGATACACGCTGATCAGATAGAACGGCATAGTCACCGTTAGATATACGAGAAACCCTTGCAGCATCGGGATGGGGTGTTTACGGAAGGAATCGCGCACCGGCGTCGGGGATAACACGCCCTCGCGCTTGGCTTCTTCGTAGGCCGGACTTTCATCGCAATGCGAGCGGATATATAGCCCCACCAGTCCCACCGCGATACCGATCAGAAACGGCACGCGCCATCCCCAGCTCTCAAAATCTTCTGTCGAAAGAAACGTGACAAAACACAGTGACACAAAAGAACCGAGCATGAAGCCCAGAATCAGGCTTACGAGCGACGCCGATCCTGCAAGCCCCTTACGATGAGCCGGTGAATGCTCGACAATATAGATGATCGAACCGCTGAACTCACCGCCGAGCGAAATCCCCTGACAGATGCGAATAAGGGTAAGCAAGATCGGCGCCCAGATGCCAATCTGTTCATAGGTAGGTAATATCCCGATGCAGCCGGTGGGGATCGCCATGAGCAAAATCGCGATCACCAGCGATTTACGCCGCCCGAACTTGTCGCCGATGATGCCAAACAGAATCGCCCCCAGCGGACGAAACACAAATCCCACCGCAAACACACCAAAGGTCGCAAGCAACTGCGTGGTTTCGTTCTCGTTCGGGAAAAACAGCTTGCTGATGATGAAGGCCATGTGGCCATAGAGGGCATAGTCATACCACTCGAGGCCGTTACCGATCATGCCCGATATGACAACTTTTTTCATCAGAGCGTGTCCTCAATTATGCTAGCGCGATAGCGAAAACAAAGAGTTACGAGAACCGCACCGCAAATGTACATGGGGTACATGCGTAGCGGAAGCGCAGAAACTCTTTGTTTGCAGTTCGCGATAGTAGTAATTAAGGGCACGCTCTAGACTTTCATCGGCAGAATAATCATATTGAAGCCCTTATTGTGCAGGCGCCGCTGCAAGATATAGGCGTTCTGGTTGTGCAGCAACTGATTAAACATGTTCTCATCATCGAACAATAATTTGCTGGTGAAGAACACCGCGCGTGGAAATTCCTTCGCCACCTGATCGGTGAGTTCCGTCATCTTCTCGAGCTTGTCCGTCCCGAAGGACAAAAACGAGGTCGAAGCAAACCCATGATTATGGCAGTAATCCACGCAGTATTTGAGGCTGTTCTTCACGTCTTTGCGCAGCACGTTGAACTTACCTTCCTCCGCAAAGGAGTGATTATCCACCTCGCCCACACTCACAAAGACAAAGTTTTTGAAGATATTCGGGAAGAGCCGCAGGATCCATAACAGCGTATGCATCCCGCTGCCGGTGGTTTCGTGCATGATCAGCACGGCGGTGGGTTGCGTGTGATCCATCTGCGGAGGATTCGTGCATTGCGACTCTTTGCCTTTGGCGAACAGCTCATCAATTTTGTGAATCTTCTCATCAATCATCGTGTAGCGTTTCTTGATCCTGTAGCCGAGCAAAATCAACAGACTGGTGGTAACAATCGTGATCCATCCGCCGCTTTCAAACTTCTCCACCACCGTCACGAGCAGGATGGTAGATGTCACAAGCAACCCGAGCGCGGCGACGGTGAATTTCCATACCCATGCGCCGTGCCTGCGGCTTTTGATCCAGTGAATGCAAAGCCCCAGCATCGTGAGCGAAAAGGTCATAAATACGTTGATCGAATAGAGCACCACGAGTGTGCTCACATCCCCGTTAGTGATCAGCAGGATCGCAAGCCCTGCCATCGCAATCAGGAGAATACCATTCTTGGTAACCAGACGGCTCGAAAGCGAGCTGAAGAAATGCGGCATCCATTTATCCGCACCCATATTAGCAAGCACCAGCGGGCCTGCGATATAACCGGCATTCGCCGCCACAAACAAAAGCCCTGCTTCCGTAATGAGTAGAAAAAACACGCAGAACGCACCAAGCGCAAGACCCGCCACCACCCAATCCCCGATGATCGCTTCATAAGTGACGGCGTTGAGCGTCTTGCCCTCGACCGGCGTCACTTGCCATAAGAGATATAAACAGATGATGCCCGCCGCCATGAAGGCGAGTGAAGCGGCCACATAATACATGGTGATTTTTCCGGTCTTGGCGCGCGGCTCAGCCATGGTGGACACACCGTTTGATACGGCCTCGAGTCCGGTGTAAGTACCGCCGCCAAGGGAAAAGGCCTTAAGAAACAGCGCAAGCATGACAAAATAGCCCATGCTCTCACCCATTTCATTTGCATCATCCACCGCTTTCGGCACCAGATGCGGCAACCCGTCCGCGTGTACCGCAATCCCATACACCACAATCAACAGGTGCGAGATCACAAATCCCAGAAAGATTGGCATCAGGATATTGATGGATTCCTTCATGCCGCGCAGATTGAAATACATGAGCAACAAAATAATCAAGCACCCGACCGGCACTTTGTACGGCTGCCAGGTCACGGGCAACATGGAGAACACCGCATCCACACCGCCCGCCACAGAAATTGTGAGCGTCAATACATAGTCGATGATGAGTGCCGAACCCGACACCAGCCCTGCCTTGGGGTGAATCAGGCGACTCGCCACACGGTACCCGCCGCCGCCGTCAGGAAACAGATCGATGACCTGTGTGTAGGCCATGGCGATGATGAACACGGTTATGGCCGTCATGATCGCAAGAAAGATCGCAAGCTCCGTGTGATCGGCCAGTGCAAGGTACGCTTCCGCAGGGCCGTAAGCGGAGGAGGACAGACCATCCGCCCCCAGCCCCACCCAGGCCATGAAGGCCACCAGTGCGATGTGCTTGCGCGTATCTTTCTGGAAAATATCCTTGGGCGGGCCAAAGACAACGTGATGCAGTTTCTTGAAGTTCATGCGTGAAATTCCGTTATCGAAAGAGCGCGATCATAGCAGCTTCGCAGTTCATGAATCTGCGATATATGCAGAGCAACCGTGCAACCAGCGCATGGTTTACCCCTTTTTCCCATTCCATGCAAAGCGATTTGCGAGCATATCCATCTCGCGCACAATATCGTGCATGACGTCATCGCTGATCTGAAAGGTCTTGCGCAGGTTCAACACTGCTTCGCGCTCGACCTGAAGCACTTCATCCCAGATGCGGTGCTCGGCCTGTACAATCGGGTGATGATGGGCATGTGCTGCCTCGCTATTCATCAGCGGCGTGTTGGGGCCGTCGCCCAACGACTCCAGCCGGTCTTCGTAATGGCTGATAATGCGGTTGAGTGCCGGTTGGTGCACATCGTCGCGCGCGGTCATCTCCTGCAATACGCGCATCGCTTCACGCGCGGCATTGACGCGCGCGTTCCATTCTTCATGCAGCAGGTTACTATTATAGGTAAGCGTGAGCTTGCGAATGAACCATGGCAGGGTGAGCCCCTGCACCACTAGCGTAAAAATAATCACCACCACCGACAAAAAGATAATCAGATCACGGTGCGGAAACGCCGTGCCATCCGCCAGTGTGAAGGGCAGCGCCAGTGCAGTCGCAAGTGAAACAACACCTCGCATCCCTGCCCAGCTCACAATAAATACATTCTGCCATGCGGGATATGGATCGTTGCGCCGTATGGAAGGAAACAGAAAGCGGGTGCCGTACGCTACGATATATACATAGGCAATGCGTACCACCACGGTCATCGCGCAGATCACGACACTGTACCACAAGAGATGCTGTGCATCGTAGCCACGGAGATTTTCCCAGATCACCGGTAACTGCACCCCGATTAGCACGAACACAATACCATTGAGCACAAAAGTCACGATCTTCCACACCGCCTCAGCCGGAATGCGAAAGCGCGGCGTGAACACATAAGGCTGCATCCAGCCGACCGTGAGTCCGGCCGCCACCACCGCAATCACGCCCGAACTCTGCACCGCATTGGCGAAGATAAAAATCCCATACGGCACGAGAAACGTCGAAATAATTTCCGCAGCGGTATCCTGAATTTTCGGAAAGAGTTTCATGTAGAGCCAGGCGAGTGCCACGCCAATGCAGATGCCCGATGCCACCATCCACACAAATTGCGCGAGCGCCATCGGCATGGAAAAGGTGCCGGTGACCACAGCGGCTACCGCAAATCCGTATAGCACTAGTCCGGTCGCGTCATTGACCAGACTCTCGCCTTCTAAAATCGCCGAGACGCGCTTGGGCACATTCACGAATTTCATGATCGAGGTAGCCGCAATCGCATCTGGCGGAGAGACAATCGCACCCAGAATAAAGCCCAGCGCAAAGCCCAGCTCCGGCATCATGAACCAGATGGCAAACGCAATCGCGAGTGTGGTTGCAAGCACCAGCCCGACCGCAAGCTGCATGATCGGTCGCAGGTTGTTTTTGAATTCCCGAAACGAGGTAAAGTACGCCGCCTCCATGAGCAGCGGCGGCAGGAAGATCAGCAAAATCCACTCCGGTGGAATTTCCATAGTGGGAATACCCGGGATCAGGCCAAAGCCAATGCCACCGAGCGTAAACACGATCGGCGCCGCGAGATGCACGCGCTGCGCCACAATGCCCAGCACACAGACAGCAAGAATCAGGGAGAGAACGATCTCAGGCGTATTCATTCGACCTTTGTAAAAGAGGCCAACCTGCATTACAAGTGAGGAGTGGAGATATTAAGGCATGTCACCCGTTACTACTAAGACGTGCTGCAAACAGTATTTTTCTGCGCTTCCGTTAAGCATGTACTTACACGTACACTTGCGTTACGGTTCTCGAAAAACACTGTTTTCGCCGCGCCTTAGCGTAACGGGTGACATGCCCTAGCCTTACCCTTTGAAGGGGGAAGGTTGGGTGAGTGTGGCGCCTGATGGAGGTTTGAATGAAAACAGTTATGATTATCTTAACTATCTTATTCAGTTTCTCCGTGCAGGCGGGAGATCTGCCCACCCGATTTCTGGAAGAAATGACATGGCCGGAGGTACGCGCGGCGATTGATGGTGGCAATCGCACCGCCCTCATCCCCACCGGCGGGACAGAGCAGAACGGCCCGCATATGGCACTTGGCAAACATAATGTCATCGTGCGCCATACCAGTGAGCAGATCGCCAACCGACTGGGCAATGCGCTGATTGCGCCGGTGATGACGTATGTGCCCGAAGGCAACATCACACCGCCCGAAGGTCATATGCGGTTTGCCGGCACGATTTCGCTGCGCGAATCCACGTTTGAAGCGGTGCTTGAAGATACCGTCCGTAGCCTTAAGCAACACGGGTTTACGATCATCTGTCTGATCGGCGATAGCGGCGGCAATCAAGAGCCGCAGGCGCGCATCGCAGAAAAACTGTTGCAGGAATGGAAGGGGGAGAACATCCGCGTGATCCATGTGTCAGACTATTACAGCACCGCCAACGGGCAGGATCAATGGTTGCTCTCGAAAGGCTTTGCGCACGAAGAAATCGAGGGACATGCAGCCTTAAGCGATACGTCGGAACTGATGGCCATCAATCCGTTTCTGGTGCGGGACAGCGAGCGGGTGGATCGTTCCCCCGCGGATGACCCGAGTCTGGGGGTGACCGCCACTGCCAAACACGCCAGTGCCGACATTGGAACCGCTCTGCTACAGAGGAAAATAGACGCGGCCGTTAAACAGATTCAGGCTCAATCAAGCGGCGGTGGCTCCTGATAATCCGGATCGTCTTCGGGTGATACATCCGG
>CAZFOM010000045.1:3718-14074 GCA_964520155.1 uncultured Rickettsiales bacterium | reverse complement strand
CATAGATACTGTACGGGTTGATGAACGTTGCGATACCGCAGGCAAGTAGGATCAAGACCAGATGCCTGGCATGGTGCAGACGCTTTTCGAGTATCGCTTCACCGATAAATACGCACAGCACGAATAATCCCAGCATGAATCCGCCGTGCATATTGGCCCACAACACCATGAGTAGCGGAAGCCATAGTAAAAGCCGTTGGTTCTGCGAATCGCGGTATCGCGAGAGCAGTTGATAGAATAAAACGAGCAGCAGCAGCGTGACCATGTGCGGTCGCAGCAGCATCCCCTGATAGGCAGACCACATGCCAATGTAACAGGCAAACAGTGTGGTGACGAGGCTTGCGCCATGGCGATAGGCAAACCGTCCTTGCAACACACCGACCATAGTATAGGTGATCAGGGTCAGCGCATACAGCCCGCCATAGCCTGTCCATTGCTGCAGGTAGCTGAGCAGTAGATCATACAGCCAAGAGAGGTTGAACCAAAACGTATTGCCGGCGGTAAACGACCATGGATCCAATGTGGGGAGTGTGCCGGTCTGTCGGATCAGATCGCCTGCGGCGAGATGCCAGCCGCTATCGGCATCCCCGAAGACATTGGCGCCTGCAGCAATAAAAAACCCCATCCACAAGGCAAAGAGGATCGGCGCACTGGCATGGGGAAGAAACCATTCTCTGAGCGTCATATCAGCAGACAGGGGAATGTATGACGGTCGAACGCACCGATGAACGTCCCGGAAAGTGCTGTGTCATATCCATATTACTTGCCAGATCCAAGAATGCATCTCCACTGCTGCTATACACAATTAACCATCTAGAAAATATCGGTTTATCCTATTCTGTATGTTCGGAGTATCAGGCGTGACTTTATTGGTACAGTCGTGTGAAAAAGCAACAAACGGGAAACAAGCGTGTTGAATTTGCGTCACAGCATATACACTATTGCGCAATGATTTCATGATATTAAACCAAATTTAATAATCATGGTTTACACCTGACCGGACAAACCACTACTACATAATTCCTAATTAATCGGAGTACAAATATGAACAAAACTAAAATTTCTATGATCGCCATGATCGCCGCGCTTGCTCTGCCGATGGCTGTACAGGCGGGTGATTTCCAGGATGTTGTGAAAGATATTCGCGGCAACGTTGTCGTGGACACGGACGGTGACTGCGTACTCACCAAATGGACGTCGGACAGTAACGAGTGCGGCCAGATGGCGAAAGTGCACTCGGTCTATTTCAACTTCAACCGTTCCAACCTGACCGAAAAAGCCCGCTCCACGCTGGATGAGATTGCAGCGCATGTGATGGATCCGGCCAGCGGTATTAAAGGCGTGAACGTGATCGGTTATGCCGACGAGATTGGTTCGGATAGCTACAACATCCGCCTGTCGGAAAAGCGCGCGAAAAACGTGCAGAAATACCTCGAGAAAAAAGGCGTAGAGAACACCAAGCTCATGGATGTTCGTGCATTGGGTGAGTCCAGCTCGGTGACCGAATGTCAGGGTCTTAAAGGCCGCAAGCTGATCGACTGCCTGTGGGAAGACCGCCGCGTCGATGTGGAACTGGTGAAGTAATCACCGGTTCTTACGAGAACGAAAAGGGGAGCTTCGGCTCCCCTTTTTTTGTCATTGCGCCCGATCAGCACCCAGTGGTGTCATGCCGCATTTATTGCGGCATCCAGCGCTCATTAATCACCAGACCCCGCAATGAATGCGGGGTGAAAAATAAGAACTGGATCGCCACGGAGCTTTCGCTCCTCACGATGACGGTAAAAAGTCATGAACGTCATTGCGAGCGACCATCGGGAGCGCGGCAATCCAGAAAGTACATATACGTCATTCCCGCGCACGCGGGAATCTCGCAAGCACAAGTTGTACAACCTATCCAAGGAGATGCCTACGTTCGTAGGCATGACAGATTCTTTTCCCACGACCAACGACTCGTGACTCATGACGCATAACGCATAACAATGACCCATGACTAATGACTCCCAATCGGTTATAAAAATCCCCATGATTTCGCTTCAAAACAAAGTCGGACTCGTCGTTGGCATTGCCAATGCAAACAGCATTGCATGGGGCTGTGCACAGCAATTTGCTGGGTTGGGAGCCAGGCTTGCTGTGACGTATCAGAGCGATAAGGCAAAACCGCATGTGGAACCGCTTGCGCAGGCGCTCAAAGCGGATCTGGTGATGCCGCTCGATGTGCAGCGTGAAGACCAGATGGGAGCACTATTTGATGTGATTCGTACGAAATTTGGGCGTCTTGATTTTGTGCTGCACTCGATTGCCTTCGCCCCCAAACAGGATTTGCACGGGCGGGTGGTGGATGTTTCGCTCGAAGGCTTTTTGAAAGCAATGGATATTTCGTGTCACTCGTTTTTGCGCTTGGCGCGACGTGCGGAGCCGCTCATGACAGATGGCGGATGCCTGCTCACCGTCACCTATTACGGCAGCGAAAAAGTGGTGACGCATTACAACATCATGGGGCCAGTGAAGGCCGCGCTTGAAGCGAGCGTGCGATACATGGCCAAGGAACTGGGGTCGAAACGCATCCGCGTCAACGCGCTCTCGCCCGGGCCGATGTCCACGCGCGCGGCATCGGGGATTCAATCCTTTGATACGCTACTCGAGCAGGCAAAATCCAAATCCCCAATGGGACAGATCGTGACACTCGAGGATGTCGGACACATGGCAGCGTTTTTGGTAAGCGATGCCGCCCGCAATATCACCGCCAACATCTGCTATGTGGATGCGGGGTATCAGGTGGTTGACTAAAAACATCAACTAAGCGCTTCTAATCCTATATAAATATCGCAGCTGCCCTTGTAATGGGCATTTGTCACACTATATACACGTTCATGGGATATTTCTCGTTTCTGCGCGCAGATTCAACCTGTTGAATATAAAGCGATAACGAGATTTCAGCACAAATAGTTAAGTAGAATGAAAAGGAGTCTAGAACGCTATGAGCAAAGTAATCGGCATTGACCTTGGTACCACGAATTCCTGCGTGGCGGTCATGGAAGGCAAGAACGTAAAAGTGATTCATTCGCAGGAAGGCCGCAATGTCGTGCCGTCCATCGTGGCGTTTGCTGAAAGCGGCGAACGGCTAGTGGGGGATTCTGCGAAGCGTCAGGCGGTAACGAACCCTGAGAACACGTTTTTTGCGATCAAGCGCTTGATCGGTCGCACGTTTGAAGACCCGATGGTCAAAAAAGATATGGGTCTGGTGCCCTATAAAATTATCAAAGCAGACAATAGCGACGCATGGGTCGAGGCGCGCGGTGAGAAGTACTCCCCGAGCCAGATTTCCGCGTTCATCCTCACCAAAATGAAAGAGGTGGCAGAAAGCTATCTGGGTGAGAAAGTCTCGCAGGCCGTGATCACGGTTCCGGCTTACTTCAACGACGCGCAACGTCAGGCGACCAAAGATGCCGGACGCATCGCAGGGCTTGAAGTGCTGCGTATCATCAATGAGCCGACGGCAGCCGCACTCGCCTATGGTTTGGATAAGAAGGATGGCAAGACCATCGCGGTTTATGACTTGGGCGGTGGCACATTCGACGTCTCGATTCTGGAAATCGGCGATGGCGTGTTTGAGGTGAAAGCCACGAACGGGGATACATTCCTCGGCGGGGAAGATTTCGACATGCGCGTGCTCGATTATCTTGCTACTGAGTTCAAAAAAGATTCCGGCATTGATCTGCGTAACGACAAGCTGGCACTCCAGCGTCTGAAAGAAGCTGCTGAGAAAGCCAAAATCGAGCTTTCAAGCTCGATGCAGACCGAGATCAATCTGCCGTTCATCACGGCAGATGCTTCCGGGCCAAAGCACCTCAACATCAAGCTCACGCGCGCAAAGTTTGAATCGCTGGTTGAGGATCTGATCGAGCGCACGCTGGCGCCTTGCAAAGCCGCGCTAAAAGATGCCGGCATGGCAGCAAGCGATATTGACGAGGTGATTCTGGTCGGCGGTATGACCCGTATGCCCAAGGTATCGGATGTCGTGAAGAATCTGTTTGGTAAAGAGCCGCATAAGGGTGTGAATCCGGACGAAGTGGTGGCGATGGGTGCGGCGATTCAGGCCGGCGTACTTAAAGGCGAAGTGAAGGATGTATTGCTGCTCGATGTCACGCCGCTATCGCTTGGTATCGAAACGCTCGGTGGCGTATTCACGCGCCTCATTGATCGCAACACCACGATCCCGACCAAAAAATCCCAGACCTTCTCAACCGCTGATGATAATCAAACCGCCGTGACCATACGTGTGTTTCAGGGTGAGCGCGAGATGGCAGCGGATAACAAACTGCTCGGCCAGTTTGATCTCGTGGGCATTCCTCCATCCCCACGCGGTATGCCGCAGATCGAAGTCACGTTCGATATTGATGCAAACGGCATCGTGAATGTCTCGGCGAAAGACAAAGCAACTGCTAAGGAACAACAGATTCGTATTCAGGCCTCCGGTGGTTTGTCGGAAGACGACATCAAGAAGATGGTGAAGGATGCCGAGTCGCATGCGGCGGAAGACAAAAAACGCAAAGCACTGGTTGAAGCTAAGAATCAGGCCGAAGCGATGATCCATTCGGTCGAGAAAAATCTCAAGGAATATGGCGACAAAATTCCTACGCTGGAGAAAGAACCGATCGAAGCCGATATGAAAGCGCTGCGTGACGCGCTGGCCTCGGATGATGCTCAGAAGATCACCGACAAGACCAACGCACTGGCACAATCCTCCATGAAAATGGGTGAGTATATCTATAAGGCACAACAAGCTGAAAGTGCTGCGTCTGGCGGTACGACAGGCGCTGACAACGCTTCGGCAACAGATGCGAAAGACACCGGTGCCAAAGATCCGAATGTCGTGGATGCCGACTTTGAGGAAGTCAAAGACGATAAGAAAAATTAAGGGTTGATGGTTGGCGGTTGATAGTGGATGGTTTATCCGTCCCTCTCAACCGCCTTCTTTCGTATCAACTATCAACCATTAACTATCAACCAAGGCTATGGCCAAAAAAGACTACTACGAACTCTTAGGAGTCGCAAAAGGCGCTTCAGCCGACGAGCTGAAAAAAGCCTATCGCAAGCTCGCTATGCAGTACCATCCCGACAAAAATCCGGGAAATGCAGAAGCGGAAAAGAAATTCAAAGAGATTTCGGAAGCCTACGATGTGCTGAAAGATGACCAGAAACGCGCTGCCTATGATCGCTTCGGGCATCAGGCGTTTGAAGGGGGCCAAGGGGGATTTGGCGGTGGTGGTGGCCGTGGTGGTGCACAGGCCGGTGGTTTTGATTTCTCCTCGAGTGGCTTTGCCGATATTTTTGAGGATTTGTTTGGTGGTTTTGCGGGTGGCGGCGGTGGACGCGGCTCATCCGGCCCTGCGCGTGGTTCGGATTTACGCTATAATTTAGGCATCACGCTCGAAGAAGCCTTCAAAGGCAAACAGGAAACGGTGAAAGTCGCCACCTCGGTCGCGTGCGATTCCTGTGATGGATCGGGCGGCGAAAAAGGTTCAAAGCCCGTGACCTGTCCCACCTGTAATGGGCGCGGATCCGTGCGGGCGCAGCAGGGATTTTTCACGATCGAGCGCACCTGCGGAAGCTGTCAGGGGAATGGCAAAATTATCAAGGATCCGTGTCGTAAATGTGCCGGATCTGGTCGTATGCGTAAAGAAAAAACACTTTCGGTCAGCATTCCATCCGGCGTCGAAGAAGGCACCCGTATTCGCTTGGCAGGCGAAGGCGAGATCGGGTTTCGCGGTGGGCCGCCAGGCGATCTCTACATCTTCTTGGGCATCAAACCACACCCGTTTTTCCTGCGCGATGGGTCGAGCATTCTCTGCAAAGTCCCGATCAAGTTTACTACCGCGATTTTGGGTGGCGCGGTGGAAGTGCCGACCATTGACGGCAGTAAGGTCAAAGTGACCGTTCCCGAAGGCACGCAGACCGGTCATCAGTTCCGCCTGCGCGGGAAAGGTATGTCGGTGATGCGCTCGAAAGAACGCGGGGATATGTTCATTCAGGTGAGCGTGGAAACGCCCGTGAACCTGAATAAAAAACAAAAAGACCTGCTCAAAGAATTTGAAAAAGCAGGCGGCGATGATGACTCCCACTCCCCGCAATCCGAAGGCTTCTTCTCAAAAATAAAGGAATTCTGGACGGATCCGAAGGAGTAGTGTTACTCTAACCGTAGGAGAGACAGAATGAAACTAGCGATTGCAGGATGTGCGGGACGGATGGGGCAGGCACTCGTAAAACGTGTGCTTGAGACGCCCAATGTGGAATTAGTGGCGGGGAGTATGCCGCTGGGCAGTTCGTGGATCGGTTCTGAAGTGGGGGATGTGGTGCACGGTTCCACCCCTGACGCACTCATCACGGCGGATATTACGACTCTCTTTTCCAAAGCCGATGCAGTAATTGATTTTACGACACCGGACTATTCTCTGGCACTTGCGAAGCAGGCGGCTATGAGTGGGAAAATCCTCATTTGCGGTACCACCGGATTTTCGGATGCCCAGAAAGCAACCCTCAAAGAATACGCCAAGAAAGCACGCATTGTGCATTCAGGGAATATGAGTATCGGCGTGAATTTACTCGCGGCGCTGGTTGAAAAAGTATCGGCAATGCTGCCGGCGGACGCATTCGATATCGAGATTGATGAAATGCATCATGCGAAGAAAGTAGATGCGCCGTCCGGCACGGCGCTGCTTTTGGGTGAGGCAGCAGCAACGGGTAGGGGCGTGGTGTTATCCGACCATCGCACGGATGCGCGTAGCGGACACACGGGCGAACGTAAAAAAGGCGCGATCGGATTTTCGGTGCGTCGTGGCGGGGATGTGGTAGGCGATCATACCGTGATGTTTGCGGGTGCAGGTGAGCGTATCGAACTCACCCATAAATCCTCCTCACGCGAGATCTATGCGACTGGCGCCATCCGCGCGGCACTCTGGGCGCAGGATAAAAAAGCCGGATTATACTCGATGCGGGAAGTGCTCGGATTTTAGCGCGAAGGCGGTTCGTCACTTTTCATCTGCCGCCACGCTTGGGTAAGCTCGTGTTTCATTCTTGTCGGATAGTCTCTGACTGACGGATACACTTTTTCGCTGCTCAGAATTTTTAAGGTTACACCGACCTGAGGTTCTACTCCTCTAATGTAGCGTCGTGCGCAGCTTTTCAGAATGCTTATTTGATCTTTGATGATACCTCCAAGTGTGTACGCGTGGGCATCTGCGCTCATAAGTTCTTTTGTATCGCGATGCAGCAGTAACAATTGATAATTGTTAATATGACCAAACAAGCTGTTCATCAAATTTACGCTGAATAACGTGTCAGGATCGAGTTTTTTTCTCTCGGCAATCGCTAATGTGAATGCATCTTGCCTTGATAAACCGGCATTTACTAGTTCCCTAAGGGCATAGGCACGCAGATATAATACCGACGGCAACTCCTGATCGGGTAGATTCTTTCCTGGTGTTTCTGGGTGATCGGGATACTGTTCCTCTTTGATTCTCCGTCCAAATGCTTCAAATGATTTTTTTGCACCGCAAGTATTGATTTCTTGCTCGAGCGCGTCTTTGGAAATGTCGTGATGTTTTAGAATTTTCTTTTCCACATCGCGGATCGCACGCAGCAGATTATCTTTGTCTTCAATAAACAAGCGGTGTGTGCGTGGCGTGCTAGTCATCAGCGTCCACTGATACGAAATTCCGTAGCCGAGGTTCTTTCTTCCATACGATCCTCTGCATCGCCCATCAGCACGCGCTCTTTCGGGAAGCTGATACGCACGGTCGTGCCATGACCTGGGGTGGAACCGATCGCAAGTTTGCCGCCATGCAGTTCGGCAAACATTTTACATAAGGGGAGTCCAAGTCCTGTACCTTCGTGACTCTGGTGACGGTGTACCTGTCCGAATACAGAGAGCGCAACGGGGATGTCGTCTTCTGCCATGCCGATACCGGTGTCGGATACGGTGAGGATCATGTTATTGAACTGATCGAGGCGTACAGCAACTTTGACGGTGCCATCCTCGGGCGTGAATTTGATGGAATTGGAAGTGAGATTGATGAGGATCTGGCGGATCTTGCGCTTATCGCCCAGCAGATGCGGCAGATCGTGATCCACATCGGTGACGAGATGGATTTTCTTGGTTTTCAGTTTTTCATGCATCATCCTGAGCGTTTCATCGACGATGTCCTGCATGGCGACTTTTTCCTCAACGAGTTCGAGCTTACCCGCATCGCCTTTGGAAAATTCCAGAATATCGGTAATAAGCTGAAGCAGATGGCTGCCGCATAGATTAACGTCATGGATACGCTCCTTCTGTTTGGGGTTGAGCGGGCCGAAATAGCCCGATCCTAACATTTCGGTAAAGCCGATGATCGCGTTCAGCGGCGTGCGCAGTTCGTGCGACATATTGGCGAGGAATTCGGACTTGGCTTGCGAGGCAAGCACGGCGGCGGATTCGGATTCTTCGACGCGCTGGATCTGGCGTGCCATGGTGAGCGCGAAGAAGGAGAGCACCGATCCGAAGACAGTAAAGATCGCAAGGAAGCCAGCATCTTTAATGCGGGCCTGACGCCAGCCGGCGAGGAAATCTTGTTCGTGCATCACGACCGAGATGGTCAGAGGAATTTTGAGCGATTTATAGGAGTAGATTTTGATGGAATCGCCGATGGTGCTGTTATGGGTGCGGATCTTTCCGGTGCTGCCATAGGTTTTCATTTCACTGTATATCAGTTGTTGGATGGCATCATAGCTCTCTCCGGCAGCAGGGCCTTCCACCAGCGTAATCGGGCGACCGGTGAGACCGAGCGACATATAGCGATTGCCCGCCATTTCCACGGACTCAAAGAAGCGAATAAAATAGCGTGGGTCGATGGCGGCAATAAAGATACCGCCGAAGCTGCCATCGAGTTTGCTGATGCGGCGGCTCACGATCACCAGATCCCGTCCGTCATCGCTCGCTTTGGGTAGTTTACCGATATAGTAGCCGCGATCATCCACTTCTTTCATTTTCAGAAAAACATCTTCGTTGGCAAAATCCTTGCGGTAATCAAGCCAGTTCGCATAATCTTTCTTGTGCGCGGCGACGACTCCCTTGCCCTGTTCATTGATCAGTATCATGGCGGCGATCTGGGGGGTCTGATCCACCCACATCTGAAGGTTATGCAAAATATATTCGGGTAAGTTCCCGCCAAACAGATCATTATAATACTGTCGTTCCACCGCGCGGTTCAGCGTCGTATCAATGGTCAGGAATGTCAGCTCGACGTGATCGGAGATGATGCGCACCAGACGCTCGGCATTATGTTTGCCTTCTTGAATTGCTTCTTCGTAAGCGCGTGAGGCCTGATACGCGACGATGACGCAGAACAGCAGCATGATCATCGAGCTGAATGCGATAAGGTTACGCACCCGCGGCGACGATTTTGGCGATAGGGTTGTTTCTTTAATCTCTTTCATGCCTTAATCAGCCTTTGATCCCGAGTTTCGGGAATACTCGCAGTGTAACAGCGAACTATCTGTAATTGGTTAATCAGAGCGCGCCTGAAATTAACCAAAAATTTGTATTTTGAGTGAATACAGAAAACACGTTAATAAAATGAACGCATACGAATCATGGCAATACCCTCTTTTTATTATACGTTTCTTATACTTAGTGACTGGATCACGCGTGACGGATCCAACAATCGTTAATTATCACCATTAGCAGCAGGATGGTTAAGAAAACGTTACTCTTGCTACGCATAAATTGCTTGCTTTGTGTGATTTTTTTGCATTTCTTGTGAAGCGTTACACACAAAAAAATAAAAAACAGAAGGTTAGGGTGGTCGCACATATTCGCAGTGTTGCATTTGAGGGGGTAGGGGTCACGGAAGTGGATGTTCAGGTGACGACCGGCCCTGGACTTCCTGCCTTTATCATGGTGGGGCTGCCCGACAAAGCGGTTGCCGAATCGCGCGAGCGGGTTCGCGCGGCATTGCATTCGCTGGGATTGTCGCTACCTCCCAAAAAAATCATTGTGAATCTCGCGCCTGCAGATTTGGCCAAGGAAGGTAGTCATTTCGATTTGCCGATTGCGCTTGGCTTGCTTGTGGCAATGGATGTCATTCGCGCCGATCAGGTGGAGCGGTTTTATGTGCTGGGCGAATTATCGCTCGATGGAAAACTGCTTCCGGTGAGTGGCGTTTTGCCTGCTGCCGTGGGCGCCAATGCTGCCGATTGCGGTGTGATCTGTCCGGAAAGCAACGGGGCGGAAGCACGTTGGGCAGGAGATGGTATGGAGATTATCGCGCCACCGTCGCTGCTTTCGCTCATCAATCATCTCCGTGGTGAGCAGCTATTGCC
>CAZFOM010000045.1:0-3708 GCA_964520155.1 uncultured Rickettsiales bacterium | reverse complement strand
CCACCCGATAAAGCCCTGATGGAAGAAGCCTGGCGCGGGGCGGATCTCAAAGACGTACGCGGTCAGGAAACGGCGCGTCGCGCACTCGAGATTGCGGCGGCCGGTGGGCACAATATGCTGATGCTGGGGCCGCCTGGCTCGGGCAAGTCGCTCCTTGCCTCTTGCCTTCCTGGCATTCTGCCGCCCATGGAGCCAGAGGAAATGTTAGAGACCAGTATGATTGCATCCGTGGCGGGTAAGCTCACGAACGGTGCGTTGTCGCGCATACGCCCGTATCGCGCACCGCATCATTCGAGTTCGCTCGCGGCGATGGTGGGTGGAGGCCGTCGCGCGCAGCCTGGTGAAATATCGCTTGCGCATGGCGGTGTGTTGTTTCTCGACGAACTGCCGGAATTTCCGCGTGCGGTGCTCGAGTCACTGCGTCAACCGCTTGAGACGGGAACGGTGAGTATCGCGCGCGCGGAATCGCATGTGACCTATCCAGCGAATCTGCAATTGATGGCGGCGATGAATCCCTGCCGCTGCGGCTATCTCGGCGATCCCGAGCGAAGCTGTGGCAAAGCACCAAGGTGTGCGAACGAGTACCAGAATAAACTCTCAGGCCCGTTGCTCGATCGCATCGACATCTACATGGATGTGCCGGCGGTGGATACGCTCGAGATGCTGTCTCTGGGTAGCGGCGAATCGAGCGCGGTGGTGCGTGAGCGTGTCGGACTTGCGCGTCAGGTGCAGCGCAAGCGGTTTCTATCGCGCGGGTTGCCGTTTCGCACCAACGCCGATATTCGCGGCGATGTATTGTTCGAGCTGGTGCCGCTCGATGATGCTGCGCGCTCTATTCTTGAAAAAGCCACAGAGCGATTCCGGCTCTCGATGCGCGGCTACACCCGCATCCTGCGCGTGGCGCGCACGATTGCCGATCTGGAGGGTTCACCCTCTGTGCATCACACGCATGTCGCCGAAGCGGTATCGTATCGGCAATGGAACTGGACATCGCAACTCGAGAATGCATAGCGCGACTACTCTAGCCATGCTGCAAATGTATAAGTATTAAGTTTATAAGCTACAATGTCATACCGGCGAAGGCCGGTATCCAGCGCGCGCCACGTCCGTGGCGCATAAAATGCTGAGAAGAACTGGATGCCAGCATTCGCTGGCATGACAAGTACTATACTAGAAGCAGAGATGAGGGGGCAGATCCTTCGTATTGGATCGCATTCATGTCACACACGCAAACAATCCACCCTATATCTCGTTTTAGCATTTGGCATTACTACTAGATATGGTATTGGATGATTAGAACTCATACAAAAGTTCGATCATAAAAATACAGTGATACGGGGAATGGCTATGCTGGAGACGTCTTCATCGCGCACCAAAAAATCCCAACCCTCCACGGAGCTAGACGAGCAGCGGCTTCTCAAAGTTCAGATGGATCAAGCAATCAAATACTACAAACTGGCATACAGCTCGCTCAAACAAACCGAACACCATCTACATGCGTTTCTGACCGATTATTATCAGCGAGTGGGACGTCAGTTTCAGCAGTTGGTGGCGTTGCACGAGCGGGTGGTACATGCTTCCGCGCTCTCCTTTGCCGAGGATAGCCTGCCGGTGGACGATGCGTTTTATCGCAAACATGAAACACCGTGGGATGGTCATGTGAAATCCATGTATCGGCGTCTGATCAAGGAATACCATCCCGATGCGACGGGAAGCTGGCGCCGAGAAAATGCGTCCTCGATGGACGATGTGATGATGCGCATCAATTCTGCGTATGCAAACAAGGACGTGGTCACGCTGATGAAGCTCGATCTGGAAAAGCACATGGAAAAACTTCCGGCGGTGCAGCGCGAATCCTACCTGAAGCAGCAATTATTATCCTTGCAGGAATCGATCAAATCGCTGGTCGAGCGTAAGCAGCGGATCAAAAAAAGTCCGGCCTTCCAACTCATGAAAAAAGTGCAGGATGCACGCGAACAAGGCGTGGATCTCGTGGCGGCGATCAAAGAAGAAGTGCAGGAGCAGATCGACCGGCAGATGGCGTTCATCTGGCACAACCCGCATGAGATTCTGCTCGAAGACGAGCAGCTCGCACTGCTTGCGGGACATGCGTGAGGGAAGTCGTTAGTCCCTAGTCCCTAGTCCCTAGTCGTTAGTCTTTCGTCATTGCGAGCGAACATCGTGAGCGCGGCAATACATCCTTTGTCATGCCGCACTTGCATGTCTTGCCGTAGTTTTATAGTCGTTTGAGTTAAAAAATCTCCATTTTATATTCGTCATCCCGCCGGAGGGCGGGATCCACGTCTTACATCACATTCTGACTATTTTGATAAGCGTGGATACCGGCCTACGCCGGTATGACAGCATAAAAAAACAGTAACAAAAACTAGGGCATTGTTAAGTCAAAACACTATAACGAAGGCAGATGGTGGCATCCATACGCATCTAATTGTAACTACTGGATCGCCTCGTCGTGCTACGCACTCCTCGCGATGACGAAAGACTAACAACTAGGGACTAACGACTAATGACTAACAACTACCCCACCTCTTCCCGCATTTCCTTCTGGAGTTTTTCCATGGCGCGGGCTTCGATCTGGCGGACGCGTTCGCGGGAGATGTGATAGACTTGACTTAAATCTTCGAGCGTGTCGGGTTCTTCTTTCAGGTGGCGGGCGCGGATGATGTCCTGCTCGCGGTCGGTAAGTTTAGCGAGTGCGCGCTCAAGTAAAGAACTACGACGCTTGGATTCGGTATGCTCGATCAGGGTGGTTTCCTGATTGTCGCGCGTGTCGGCGAGATGGTCGATCCACTCATCCTCGCTGTCGGCGGACATTTTCGTATTGAGATACTGATCCGAACCGGACATGCGCTGTTCCATCTCGCGCACATCGTCCACATTCACTTCCAGTTGCGTGGCAATTTCCTGCGCCTGCTCTTGCGAGAGATGTTCCATCCCCACATCGTTGCGCAGCAATTGATTCTTGAGTTTACGCAGATTGAAGAACAGACGTTTCTGAGCAGCCGAAGTGCCGATCTTCACCATCGACCAGGATTTGAGAATATATTCCTGAATCGAGGCCTTGATCCACCAGATTGCATAGGTTGCTAAGCGAAAGCCTTTATCGGGATCGAATTTCTTGACCGCCTGCATGAGACCTATATTGCCTTCCGCGATGAGATCCCCCGTTGGCAGTCCATAGCCACGATATTTGAGCGCGATCTTAGCGACGAGTCGCAGGTGCGAAGTAACAAGCTGATGCGCAGCGGCGACATCGCCGTGCTCCTGCCAGCGCTTGGCGAGCATGAATTCCTCTTCTTCGGCGAGCACCGGAAATCGACGGATCTGCATCAGGTATTGACGCAGCCCACCGTCGGTATGTAGCGAAGGGATAGCGGCTAAGGCAGTTTTGGTCATATGAGGTTGGGTGAGATATGGAGTAACTTCGTATATTATAGGTATGCTATAGTCCTATTTCAATCCCCGTAAGGTCGAAATTAATTCTGCCATATCTTTTGGTATTTCGCTAGTAAATTCAATGGTTTTTCCATTTTCGGGGTGTACCAATGTGAGCCGTCTGGCGTGCAGTGCCTGACGCGGAAAAAGCCGCACGGAATCAGGCAATTCTTTCTGTTTCGGTCGATTGCCGTAGAGTGGATCGCCGATAACCGCATGGCCGCCATGCGCCATATGCACTCGTATCTGGTG
>CAZFOM010000044.1:5443-14449 GCA_964520155.1 uncultured Rickettsiales bacterium | reverse complement strand
GGTGTGGCCCGTGCAAGCAGATCGGCCCGATCATTGACGAGCTGGCCGGTGAGATGCAGGGCAAACTGAAGGTCGCCAAGGTGAACATTGATAAAAATCCAGAAACTCCTACTAAGTACGGCGTGCGCGGTATTCCTACGCTCATGATCTTCAAGGACGGTCAGCTGGTTTCCACCAAGGTCGGATCGCTGCCGAAGACGAAACTCGTCGAGTGGATTAATTCGGTCGTAGCCTAAGACGGGTGACTATAGCGCCCAACGTTCTACATAACGCGCTTGAGAGTGAAGAGCTTCTTGCGCTTACGCGATTGCACTCGCTGATACAGCAGGATTTTGGTTACATGCCGGTGATGGCGTGCGAGCTGGAATTCTACCTGCATGGGCTTGAAGCGCATAGCTATCCACAAGCGGTGCTACAGGAAATCACGCTCGCGTGTGAAGCCGAAGGGGTGACCTGCGAGGAGATCATCAAGGAGCGTGGCTATGATCAATATGAGACCTCACTGATTCCAACCGCGGATGTGAGGGATATGGCGCGACAGACGATCGCGCTGAAACATATTTTGCTGAACGTATGTTCAAAATACGATCTGAAGGCGGACTTCCGTGCTAAGCCCAAGGCTGATCAGCCTGGCAGCGGGTTGCATGTGCATGTGCATCTGGAAGACCGGTTTGGGCGCAATTTGTTTGTGCGCGAGGAGGATCGCTACAGTATGCAGTTGCTTCACTCGGTGGCGGGGCTGCTCGAACTCATGCCCGCTGCGATGCTGATTTTTGCACCCGTTGCGTCATCCTATTCACGGTTTGTCGCCGGTCATAACGCCCCGCTTACCGTCAGCTGGGGGCCGAATAACCGCACCGTTGCGATACGGCTTCCCACCAAACCGCTCGATAACAAGCATCTCGAGCATCGCGTGGCGGGAAGCGATGCCGATCCCGCCCTCGTGATGGCGGTGATTCTGGCCGGCATCCATTATGGCCTGACCCGCACCCTCTATCCGCCGGAGCCGATTCATGGGGATGCCTCCTTGCCCATGTACGGAGTGGCGCGACTGCCTGCGTCCATTGACGCCGCGGTGGAGAAAATGCGCGGGGCGCGTGTGCTTGAGGCCTATCTCGGTACACCGCTCTATACGGCGTATTTACAAAGAGCGCTGTATCCGGATGCGTTTTAGGTCGTATTGATATATTTTTGACTTATTACAGTTACTGGTTTTTATGTTGTCATACCGGCGCAGGCCGGTATCCACGCCTATCAAAATAGTCAGAATTTGCTGTAGGATCTGGATCCCGCCCTTCGGCGGGATGACGCATGAAGGATGGAGCGTGTTATAAAGTCAAACGACTATACAATACTATTCTGCAAACGCAGTTTTCTCACATGTTCAGCTATAGCTTTTTTGCACGCTTCACGGCGTTGGAAAACTGTGACACCAATGATGCGGCGGCGGTGAGGGCCTGATCGGGTGAGGAAGCCTTGGCGATGGCATCGACCAGCGCAGAGCCAATCACGACACCATCGGCAAGCGAAGCGATCGATTCGGCTTGCTCAGGTGTTTTGATACCGAACCCGACACAAATCGGAAGCTGCGTGGCCGCGCGCAGTTTCGCAAGGTCTTCGCTCAGGGAAGCCTGTTTGGCGGATTTGGTGCCGGTGACGCCTAACACCGAGATGTAATAAACAAACCCATCGGCCTGCTCAAGCAACAACGGCAAACGCCCATCCAGACTGGTTGGCGCAATGAGCCGCACCGGTGTGATCTGCTGCGATTTCAACTCCGGCACGCACTCGTGTTCTTCTTCCGGCGGCAGATCCACGAGGATGATGCCGTCCACGCCCGCCTGATGCGCATCGCGGGCAAATGCTGTCGCGCCATAGTGATAAATCGGGTTGTAATACCCCATCAGAATGACCGGCGTGTGTGCATCGGTGGTGCGAAATTCGCGCACCAGTTCCAAAATGGTGCGCACGGTTGCGCCCTGCTTGAGTGCGCGAATGCCTGATGCCTGAATGATCTTGCCGTCCGCCATCGGATCCGAAAACGGAATCCCCACTTCCAGCATATCCGCGCCGGATTGCACCAGCGTATGCAGTAGCGCCAGCGAAGTTGCGCGATCCGGATCATGTGCCATGACATAGGTTACGAGCGCCGCATGTTTTTGTTGTTTAAGCGCCGCAAAACGCGCGTGAATGCGGCCAGAAGTCGTACTCACAGGCTTACTCCCAGATGACGGGCGACCGTAAAAATATCCTTATCGCCCCGCCCGCAGAGATTCATCACCAGCAGATGATCCTTGGGCAACGTCGGTGCGATCTTAAGCACATGCGCGAGCGCGTGGCTGGGCTCAAGCGCAGGGATGATGCCCTCGAGCTTCGAGCAGCGCTGAAACGCATCAAGCGCTTCGTCGTCGGTGACGGCGACATACTCCACCCGCCCGCTATCATGCAGGAAAGCATGTTCAGGGCCGATGCCAGGATAATCCAGCCCCGCCGAAATCGAATGCGCATCGAGAATCTGCCCATCCTCATTTTGCAGTAGATACGTGCGGCTGCCATGCAGCACACCAGGCTTGCCGCGCAACAAGGAGGCCGCGTGGGCACCGCTATCCAGACCGCAACCGGCGGCTTCCACGCCGATCATCCGCACCGACGTATCGTGCAGAAACGGATGAAATAATCCGAGCGCGTTCGAGCCGCCGCCAATGCTTGCAACCAGAGAATCAGGCAGGCGACCTTCGGTGGCTTGCATCTGCGCGCGCAGCTCTGTGCCGATGACGGACTGGAAATCGCGCACCATCGCAGGGTAGGGGTGAGGGCCTGCGACCGTGCCAATCAGATAGAGCGTGTTGTCCACATTAGACACCCAATCGCGCAGCGCTTCGTTCATCGCGTCTTTCAGCGTGCGCGAACCGGACTCTACCGGAATCACTTCCGCGCCCAGCAGCTTCATGCGAAACACGTTCGGCATCTGGCGTTCCACATCCTTCGCACCCATGTAAATCACGCAGGGAATATCAAACAGCGCACAGACGGTGGCGGTGGCAACCCCGTGCTGACCAGCGCCGGTTTCTGCAATGATACGGCGCTTGCCCATGCGCCGTGCGAGTAGCACTTGCCCCAGACAGTTGTTGATTTTATGCGCGCCGGTATGGTTCAGCTCATCGCGCTTGAAATACACTTTCGCGCCACCACAGAATTCGGTAATGCGCCGTGCATAATACAGCGGCGAGGGGCGCCCTACATAATGGGTGAGGTAATAATCGAGTTCCTGCTGAAATGCAGGATCTGCCTTGGCTTTGGTGTAGGCAGCTTCGACTTCGAGAATCAGGGGCATCAGTGTTTCGGCTACGAATCGCCCGCCATATATGCCGAAATGGCCGTGCTCGTCGGGGCCTTCAAGGGTATTGGGTTTCAGATGGGCGGAACTCATGCGATGCGTTGAACCGTCTGACAGAATTGGCGGATGAGGAGTGGATCCTTGACGCCAGGTGCGGATTCGACGCTCGAGGAGGCATCCACGCGCAACGCACCCGACCTGCGGACGGCCTCTTCTACATTATCCGTATGCAATCCGCCAGACAGAAACCACGGCACCTCGAACTGGCGTCCGGCAAGCAATGCCCAGTCGAACGCAAGCCCGTTTCCACCAGGCAACCCACCGACCGGCGGCTTGGCATCGAACAATAGCGCATCCACATGCGGGCTATACGCATGGGCGCGTGCGATATCGTCACCACTGCGCACCGTGATCGCCTTGATGATGCCGCAGCGGGACGGGATCCGTTTGCGAATCGTGATGACTTCCTCCAGCGTTTCGTGACCATGGAGTTGCAGAAAATCCGGTTGCGCGATGGTATATAATTCAAGCAATGCATCAGCAGATTGATTGACTACTACATAGACGGACTTGACCGAAGTCGGAATGCGAAGCGCGGCCATCTGATCAGGCGGCAGATGCCGTGGCGAGTCGGGATACAGCACAAATCCAACCCATGCCGCGCCGGCATCATGAGCCGCATCGACTGCGGCCTGCGTTTTTAATCCGCATATCTTGACGCTTATACCCATGGTACTGGCACTACGGTTTGGGTGGCAGGGACACGGTGCTAGTCGATACCGTCTGTTCGGCAGCGTGTCCCGCAAGTTCGTTTTCGAGTGCCGCGATGCGCACCTCGTCTTTGCGGTGCAACGCGCTCAAGCGCCAGATTTTTTTGTAGCAACTATACCAGCCGATCAACACGCCGATGCTCAGAAAAACGACTGCATACAAAAATTTGGGCAGTTCCATCACATAAGGCAAGGGAAACAAATCGAGTGTCATGCTGTCTCGGTTGCTCACCGCAAACACGACAAACATCGTGCAGAAAAAAACCGCGGCGAACCAGCGAAGGAGGGATACGAGTTTATGGATCACAGCTCCCCTCGATATAACGAAGAAGGATTATTGGCTGACAGGCGTGGACGGCTGTTTGTTGATTTTTTCGCGCAGTTCTTTTCCGGTGCGGAAATAAATCGCAAACCGCTCACCAATCTGAACTTCCTGTCCGTTCTTTGGATTGCGTGCTTTGCGCGCGTCACGCTTGCGGATCGAGAACGCGCCGAAGCCGCGCAACTCCACGCGACCACCGCCTTTAAGCGTTGAGGAAATTTCACCGAGCACGGTGGCTACGATTCTTTCGATATCCCTCTGATACAAATGTGGAAAACGCTTGGAAAGTCGCAGAATCAGTTCTGATTTGGTCATGGCCTCGCCGTCCTCATGAAAGATGGTAACAAAGATGAACGTTGTTTATTTTGTAGTCTTTACAGTAATTTAGGGTGCCAGATCGCGATCAATCCGTCAAGTCCAAGATGTGAGCGCGAAAAAATCGCATCCGAGGCTTTCTGGGATACTTCGTCCCAGAAGTTCGGTTTTTCTTCCTTGAGCTTGACGTCTTCCACCTCAAGGTCTTTGTCAATTTTCTTATGTTTTTCAAGCCATTCCAGAGCGTCTGCCTCTCCGCCGAGCTGGTCAATTAATTGCAGATCCAACGCCTGACGTCCGGTGAAAATCCGCCCGTCGGCAATGGCTTCCACTTGCTCCGGTTGCAGCTTCCGGCGTTCCGCAACCAGTGCCGAGAACCAGCCGTAAAAATCCTTGATCACACCCTGCATGACAGCGGCATTGGCAGGCGTGATTTTTTCGAGCGGCGAGGGGGAGGCTTTGTTTTCGCCCGACTTAAACACAATCGGTCTGATGCCCAGTTTTTCTGCAAGCTCAGTAAACTCGGCTGTTTCCATGATCACACCAACCGATCCTGTGATGGTGCCCTCACGCGCAAAAATCCGATCCGCACCCAGCGAGATCAGGTACCCTGCGGACGTAGCCATCGAGCGCATGACGGCAACCACGGGCTTTTCTTTTGCGAGTGCGCGCAGATCAAGATAGAGTTGCTGACCACCCACGGCGCTGCCGCCGGGTGTGTCCACCCAGACGATCACCGCTTTTGCATAGCGGTCTTCTTTTACTTCTTTAATGAGCTCGGAGAGTTTCTGGTCGTCGCCGATTACGCCTTCGAGCGTGATGCGCGCGATATAGTCGCCGCGAATGGGGCCACCCACGCCGCCCACTGTGTTGGAACGGCTCTCGATCATTGCAACGAGCGATACGATCGCAATGGCAATCGCCAGAATGCGCCAGCGCATGAGCTGCGATTTGAGTTTGATGCGATCAATCAGGGTATCGGCATGAACAGTCATATGTTGTTTATAACTTCATGAAAAAGAATGTCAAAACAGAAAAGGCCGTCAGGGATGACGGCCTTTGTAATCGTGAGTACTTGGTCATGAGTCATGAGATTGAGAGTCATCCAGACTCACAACCCATGACCCGTGACTTTCATTACTTCTTCGCTTTCTTCTTGTCGCCGGCTTCGGCAAGGGCAGCGCCCAGAATATCGCCAAGGCTTGCGCCAGAATCGGTGGAACCGAACTCGGCAATCGCGCGCTTGGTTTCTTCGACTTCGAGTGCCTTGATCGAGACATTCACTTTGCCTTTTTCGGTACCCGTGACTTTCACATCCACGCGGTCACCCACCGAGAAGCGATCCGGACGCTGATCCTGGCGCTCTTTCGACAGATCGCTCTTCTTGATGAAGCTCGTGATGTTGTCGCTGATCTTCACCTCGATACCGTTTTCCTGCACCGCCGTCACGGTCACCGTGATCACGCTGCCTTTGGCGATATCGGACAGTTCTGATTCACTCGGGTTTGCCTGCAACTGCTTGATGCCAAGGCTGATGCGCTCTTTTTCCATGTCAATTGCGAGAATTTTTGCTTTGACCTTGTCGCCTTTTTTATAGGCTTTGATTGCCTGCTCGCCGGGCTCTTTCCAGCTGATATCAGAGTGGTGAATCAGGCCGTCGATCTCGCCTTCGAGTCCGACAAACAGACCGAAATCGGTGATGTTGCGGATTTCGCCTTCGATCTCATCGCCTTGCGAAAACTTGCTGGAGAAATTCGCCCACGGGTTGTTCTCGCACTGCTTCATGCCAAGGCTGATGCGGTGCTTATTCACATCAATATCGAGCACCATGACTTCCACCTGCTGGCTGCTCGAAACGATCTTGCTTGGGTGCGCGTTCTTCTTCGTCCAGCTCATTTCGGACACATGCACCAGACCTTCGATGCCTTTTTCGAGTTCGACGAAGGCGCCGTAGTCCGTGATGTTGGTGACGGTGCCGGTGAATTTCGTGCCGACTTTGAATTTCTCGATCACGCCTTCCCATGGATTCTTATCCAGTTGCTTCATGCCAAGGCTGACGCGCTTGGTTTCCGGATCAAACTTGGTGACGATCACCTTCACCGACTGACCAAGCGACAGCATCTCAGATGGATGATTGATGCGGCGCCACGAAATATCGGTGACGTGGAGCAGGCCGTCAATGCCGCCCATATCAATGAACGCACCGTAATCGGTGATGTTCTTGACCACGCCATCGAGAATCTGGCCTTCGGAAATTTTGCCGAGCAGTTCGTTGCGGGCATCGGCGCGGGATTCTTCCAAAATCGCACGACGCGAGACCACGATATTGCCGCGCTTGCGATCCATCTTGAGGATCATGAACGGCTGCACAATGTTCATGAGTGGCGTGACGTCGCGGATCGGGCGGATATCCACCTGCGAGCCAGGCAGGAAGGCGACTGCGCCCTGAATATCCACGGTAAAGCCGCCTTTGACGCGACCGAAAATCACGCCGTCCACTTTCAGATTCTTGCGGCAGGCTTCTTCGAGTTTTACCCAGGCTTCTTCGCGCAGCGCTTTTTCGCGGCTGATGACCGCATCGCCATGGCGGTTTTCGATTTTCTCAAGATACACTTCCACCGAATCGCCGATTTTGAGTTCGGGCATCTGGCCGGAAACCATGAATTCTTTTGCGGCCACGCGGCCTTCCGATTTGAGGCCGACATCCACCGTCACCATGTCATTTGCAAGCGAGGTGATCACGCCTTTGACGACCGAACCTTCGCGCACATCGCCGCCGCTGCGGATCGAGGCCTCAAAGAGTTCGGCGAAGTTTTCGTTGGTGGTGAATTCAGGGAGGGTTTCAGAAATTTTAAGAGCGGCTGAGGAAGAAGCCATAACAGTACCTATTCGCGACATATGCCTGTGTCGGGCAGGGTTTAGTGGAGTAATCCACGGAGAGGTGCTTCTCGTTATACTATATGTACCCGTTCCAGCACCGGATGCGGGTGGTGGAACATACGGTTTCCGAACCAAAATGCAAGGAAAACCAACGGATTTTAGCGGCCTGTGCGACGTTAATAGAGTTTTAGCTTATTTTTCGTAGGGTTAGAGTAATTATGGCGAAAAAGAAAAATGCCTATCGGGGTGGCACGATAGCGGAATTATATGTAGTCATCTGATTTGAAAATGTCCCATCTCGTTTTGTCATTCCGTGGCTTCGACCACGGGATCTCATGATAAACATTCTGTCGTATATAATTGATTGTCGTCATCGCGAGGCACGTAGTGCCGTGGCGATCAAGACTATGCTGCGTCATTCTGAACTCGTTTCAGAATCCATTGCAATCAACATCACATCGTCATGCCTGCGAACGCAGGCATCTCCTTGGATGGGTTGTACGATTGTGATCGAGAGATTCCCGCGTTCCCCCTACGCCAAGGCTTCGGCGGGACAGGGCGCGGGAATGACGTATAGCTTTTTCTGGATTGCCGCGCTCACGGTGTTCGCTCGCAATGACGCCGCAAGCGACGGGGAATATACCCCTAAGTGCGATTAGTGTCACGCGTACACAAACCCATACGACTGTGATAATGTTGCCTTGAGCGCATCGTCAGGTTCCCCGAAGCCGCGATGGAGAATCTCACCAAACGATTCGAGCGTCATCCCGCCCTGATGTTCTACCGTACGCAGAAATGCCGCATGTTTGGCGGGATGTACTTTCAGGATAAAGAAGCGATCCAAGCCGTTCAATTTCACTCGCAGATCATACACCAGATCCTGCGCGTTGCTTGCGCGCGTGGTGAACATAGAAATCGCAGTATTTGTGTGCCTATTCTCCTTCATATTATTTGCCTTTCTTTGGTGTTCTGGCACGCCCTGCGGCTTGACTATACGCGGCGATGGTGATTCTTGCATCCGTTGGGATTATCGTTTCCCCATCAAGCTCCTGCTCTACTGCCGCATATAAATCATCAATAGCCTGTCCCAGATACTTTGCTTTCCCATTCAGTGCCGTTGCAATCGTGGAGGGAAGAAATTTCTTCGCCATGCGTTCAAATTTTTCCCACTTCTTGAATAAATCCCCGAGCGCCTCTTTCGTTTTCGCGCCCGCACCATGCAGGATACTCGAGATGCTCTTGGCATCGAAGATGCCTTTCGCAATCAATGATTCCAGCGCCGCAATGGTTTTTGTATCCGTCAGCGCTTCCACCGCCTCTTTCGTTCTCGCGCCCGCACCATGCAGGATACTCGAGATGCTCTTGGCATCGAAGATGCCTTT
>CAZFOM010000044.1:0-5343 GCA_964520155.1 uncultured Rickettsiales bacterium | reverse complement strand
GCGCTTCCACCGCCTCTTTCGTTCTCGCGCCCGCACCATTCAGGATACTCGAGATCCCGGTAAAACCAATGCCGGTTCGATCAATGAATTCGAGGATTTTTTCGCGTTTTTCTTCGAGCGCATCTCGGATGATCTGTAATACGCGGGGAGAATTTCTTTTACCCAACCCACCGATGGAAGAGATATTCTTTTTGGTAAACCACGCGGCTTTTTCGGGTTCTTCCAGAGAGGTCTCAAGCGGTTCAGACATGTGATTATATGCGTTTACGATTCGTGCTGTATAGTGATTTGACCGAAAAATTCTCCGTATCATTACATTGTCATCCCTGCGAAGGCAGGGATCCAGTGGCACATCTGAATGCCAGCTGGAGTTTATGCCCGCGAAGGCGGGTACTGCATGACTGGTGTATGTTTTTATTTTTGTGAACAAATATTGGGTTAATCTGCAATGACCATACGCAAACAATACGGGCAAAACATTTACAACACGTTAAAAAACCGTCGATTCTATCACGACGCCCATACGGCAGGAAGTGCAATATTATAAACAACCTGCTGTTTTCTATCAGCAAAATGTTTCACGTGAAACATTTTGTGTTCTCGCCTCGATGAGGGCAGTCGTTTTTAAGCGGAAAATTTCTCCAGTTGATCCAGCACGCGTTCAAAAGTCGTGTTGGCATCCAGATCCGATGTATCCATGACAATGGCATCTTTTGCAGGAACGAGCGGGGCTGCAGCGCGCTTGGAGTCGCGCTCGTCACGTTCGCGCAGATTGTCGAGCACGGATTCATAGACGACTTCGATCCCTTCGCCCTCCAGCTCACGGTGCCGCCGATCCGCGCGTGCTTCAAGGCTCGCGGTCATGAAAATTTTGAAGTCCGCGTCGGGGCACACGACCGTACCGATATCGCGCCCATCCAGAATCGCACCCTTGTGTTCGCGCGCGAACTGGCGCTGGTAATCGAGGAGAATCTGGCGCACTTCCGGATAAGAGGACACCACCGAGGCGGCCTGTCCGACCTTTTCCTGACGCAGGCGCGGATTGGCGAGATCCTCCTCGTCAATGGCGCGTGCCGCCTGAATCGCTGCCTGTTTATCGTGCGGATCCTGATCGGAATAGACGAGTTTCAGACCGACCGCGCGGTAGAGGCTTCCCGTATCGAGATGCGCATACCCCAGAAATTCGGCAAGCCTGCGGGCAAGCGTGCCTTTACCCGATGCTGCAGGCCCGTCGATCGCAATGACTTTGGGCAATTTTGCCGGCACCGGACGGCTTGCGATTTTTTTCTTCCGCGGATCCCGTATCGCGGCGCCCAGGGAATTACACAGCGTAATGAACCCTGGAAAACTGGTGGCAATTGCTCCGGTGTCATCCACCACCACCGGCTCGCGCGATCCCATGCCCATCACCAGAAAGCTCATGGCGATGCGGTGATCCATATGGGTGGTAATGGTTGCGCCGCCCTTGACCTGCGCGGCGCCCTCCACCACCAGATCATCACCTGAAACCGTACAGGTGACACCACACGCCGTTAATCCATCCGCAATCGCGCTCAAGCGGTCGCTTTCTTTGACACGCAGCTCCGATAGCCCGCGCATATGGGTTTTGCCCTCGGCAAACGCTGCCGCCACCGAGAGAATCGGATATTCATCAATCATCGAAGGTGCGCGCGCGGCAGGCACATCAATGCCCTTCAGGCGGCTATATGTCACCTCGATATCGGCCACCGGCTCGCCTGCAATCTCGCGCGTATTGGTGAAGCGGATGTTGGCGCCCATCTCTCTCAATGTTTCAAATAGCCCGATGCGCAGCGGGTTGATACATACATCTTGCAAGGTGATTTCGGAATCCGGAGTGATCAGCGCCGCCACCGCCAGAAATGCAGAAGAACTTGGATCCGCCGGTACGGTGATATGACGATCCTTGCGGATCTGCTGCTGCCCGCCGGAAAGGCGGATCAGGTGCCCGTCGCTGGTTTTCTCGGTATGGAGCGTCCAGCCAAAATAGCGCAGCATCCGCTCGGTATGATCGCGGGTGGCTTCCTTTTCGATGACGGAGGTGGCGCCGCGGGTATGAAGTGCAGCGAGCAAAATCGCGGATTTGACCTGTGCCGAGGCTACGGGCAATGTGTAGGCAATACAGACCGGATCGGCAGTTCCTTGCAACGCCAGCGGCAGACGGCCTTCATTTCGCGTCATCACCCGCGCACCAAACATCTCAAGCGGCTGGATCACGCGACGCATCGGGCGTTTGCGCAGCGACGCATCGCCGGTAAAAAACGAAGTGAACGGGTAGGGGGTTACCAATCCCATGAGCAGACGGGTGGACGTGCCGGAATTACCCATATCCATAACATCCGCGCTTTCCTTCAGTCCGCCGACGCCTACGCCGTCCACGATCCATGTTCCGTCCGGCGTGCTGGTGAGGGGAACTCCCATCGAACGCAGCGCGTGCGCTGTGCGAATCACATCTTCTCCCTCCAGCAACCCTTCAATCGTGGTTTTCCCGAGGCACTGTGAGGAAAGCATCAGCGCTCGGTGCGAGATGGATTTGTCGCCTGGCACCTTGCATTTGCCCTTCAGCGGCGCAGAAGGGCTGGAAGTTGCAGGTGTGGCAGGCGGGTGGTTTTGCACGGCGGGCGTTCCTGTAGGTATTTGAATTTTAGAGAAAAGTGTTTGTCAAACCCGATAAAACTTGTAAACAGAATTCAGCATCGCATCTGCATCCTGCGGAATTATAATACACATTTTTTGAGGAGAGTCTGTTCGTGAATACGGCTGCCTGGGGTACGAAACGATCTTGTCCGAAATGCAGTACCCATTTCTACGACCTGAATAAGAATCCGACTAGCTGTCCGAAATGTAAATATACCTACGATCCGACCATTGTGGTGCGTACGCGCCGTGGCCGTACGCGTAAATCGGTGGATATTCCGGATACGCCGGAAAAAATCGTTCCGATTCAACCCAACGCCATTCTCGAAAAAAAGAAGAAAGCCGCCAAGAAAAGCGAAGAAGAAGCCCTTGCCGGATTTGGTGATGTGGAAGTGGAAGCTGGTGGCGATGAAATCGAAGAAGTGGAGGGCGAGGAGCTTGAATCGCTCGAACAGCTTGAGGAGGAAGAAGCGAACCGCGATGATGCCGATGATGAATCCATTATGGAAGATCTCGAAAAAATGGAGGATTCCGGTACGGTAATCGTGGATAAAATCGAAGAAGAAGATGAGGAGGAGGACGACGACGAGGAGTCCGAAGACGAGGATGAAGACGACGAAGATGAGGAAAAACCCAAACGCAAGAAAACGGTAAAAAAGAAGGCTAAAACCAAAAAGAAATAACATCACGCGCGCTTTCCTATGAAAAAACTGCTGATCGTACTGGGATTGCTGGGAGTGACGTTAGTGACCGTGCTTTTGTCACTACCGTTGTTTATCAATAGTGATGCGGTCAAACATCAGGTGATCGATGCAATCAAGCAGGCCACCGGCACGGAGCCAACGCTGCTGGGTGGTGTCGATGTGGCGTTCTTTCCCTCTCCCAAAGTCACTATCGGCCAGATGGGGATCAGTAACGCACCAGGCGCGCTGAAACCCTATATCATGCAGATTCAGAGCGTTGAGGTGCAGCTTCCGTTTTCCGAAGCCTTCAGCGCCAATCCCGCGATTGGTACGATCATCCTCAACCAGCCCGCCATTGAACTCGAAACACTCGCCGATGGCCGGTTGAACTGGAATGTCGTATTTCCAGGGATGAAAAGCCTCTATAGCAGTTTGCTTCAGTTATCCAAAGTGCAGGCGCTGACATTTCCCAACCTCACGATTCGATCGGCGACCGTCAACTATATTGACGCGCGCAAAGGCGGGCAGTTCACAACGTTTGATCGCGTCCATGGGGTGTTTTCCCGCTCCAGCAGCGGGATGATGCTCGATGTGAAGGGAGGCTTCCGTGGCACCGAGCTGGGGTTATCGTCGCAGCTTTCTTACGCCACGTCAGGGCAGGCACATGCACCGCTGACACTCAAGATGAGCGCGGGACAGAGTGAACTGCAATTGAAAGGCACCATCAAAGAAACGCCAGATGATGCGGAGATTGCGGGAGACCTTGCGATCAAGACGCAGGATTTGTTCGAGCTTATCCATCTCATCAAGACACGCGAAAAATCAGCCGATGCCGCCTTCAATGCTTCTGCTCAGGCGAACCCGCACGAGCAGAAACTTCCGATTTCGCTGACCGTGAATTTTCAACATGCGGCGAAGGCATTCGCACTCAAGAACATGCAGTTTGATTCGCCTTTTCTCAAAGCGAAATCCGACTGGTCAGGCGATACGGCACTCAGCAAATCCGTGATGAATATCGTGATGGAAACATTCGATCTCGATGCGTTTCATCGCTCCGGTGTCATGGCACTCTTTTTTGAACCTGTCGAGATGAAGGAAGAAGGGAAGTTTGTTGCAACCGATACGTTGGATGATACGATGCTGAAACGATCGGTTCTGGGGCTTTCGGATGAGCAATCCATTGAAATTCTGCTTACCGCCCAATCGGTGATTGCAAACGGAAAGACACTCACCGATCTGGCGGTTACGGGTGAAGCCAGCGGTGCATTTATTGACATCAGCAATGCGCGGATCAAATTGCCAGGCCGCTCGGAAGCGACCCTGATTGGCAGCGTCAAAAGTGGCTTTCAGGGCATCACGTTTGAAGGGGCGATGGATGCGTGGGGCTATGATTTCAATGCCTTTTCGCAATTGTTCGGGGTGGGTGAGACATTCCTGCCCGATGCGGATTTCAAGCGCTTCCGTGTGCGTTCGGATCAGGTCGTTGCCTCGCCGGTGCAGACCCGCGTTTCGGATGCGAAAATGCAAATCGAATCCATGCAGATCGGCGGCAGTATTATCGCCTATTACGATCAGGCGTTGCGCGTAGAAAGCCGTGTCGAGGCGGCAAACCTCAATCTCGATCATTTTATCGCGCATCACCAGCAACTCTTTACCGCGGAAGATGAAACGCAACCGCTGTATCGCAAAATTCCCAAGACGATTTCGGAATCGATGAAGCGCCTCAGAAGCTCGCACTCCACGCGCGTGCGTTTGCAGAATGCGGTATTTAACCGGCAGGTGATTCCGCTCGCCGAATTTGATCTGGCGGTGAATCCCAATAAATTTGAAATCAAGAATTTTGAAACTACCTATCGTGGCACCCGACTCAAGGTGTCTGCCGGTATCGAGAACACGACGCCACCCGCGCTTCCCAAATATACGGTACAGGTGAAAGCCGGTGATCTGAATACCCGCGAGTTCATGGGGCTGCCCACAGCGAATACAGACAACGGTCAGGCTACTC
>CAZFOM010000043.1:1028-14467 GCA_964520155.1 uncultured Rickettsiales bacterium | reverse complement strand
CTTCTAATGAAAGCCAGTCGTGCGCAAGAATAAGCGACATAGTGGCGGCGATGACGATCAGGGCTTTGACAAACTGCGTAAAGCCGTTTGACACCAGCATCCCGCCCAAAATCACCTGCTGAGTATCCACCCCGTACAGAATAAAATAGAGCGCGCCTACCAGCACGAATACGCATAGCGCATTGATGGCAGCGGTCGAGGAATTCCCGCGAAACACACCCACCACCAGCAGAATCAATGCCGACAGCGCAATGAATATCTCCGGCGCAATCACGATCAGATCCAGCCAGAATGCGTTCATGGAATCCCCGCTTGTGTTTGAACAATCAGATGCTTCACCGATGCCGACATCGCATCAAAGAAGGGTTTGGGATAAATGCCTATCCACAGCACCATCAGAATGAGCGGAACAAAAATCCACAGCTCACGGCGGTTCAAATCTTCCATCTCCTTCAGATCCGCTTTGTCGAGCGTACCAAAGGCGATTCGGCGATAGAGCCAGAGCGCATAGGCTGCGCCGAGCACCACGCCGGTGGCAATCAGTGCCGATACGATCATGCTGGCCTGAAACGTGCCCACAATCACCAGAAACTCGCCCACAAACCCGCTAGTGCCTGGAAGCCCTACTGAGGCCATCGTAAACAGCATGAACACCGCGGCATAGACCGGCATGTTATTCGCAAGCCCGCCGTAACGTGCGATTTCCCGCGTATGCAGGCGGTCATACACCACGCCCACGCATAGGAATAATGCACCCGATACCAGGCCGTGGCTGATCATCTGAATGATCGCGCCTTCGATACCCTGCTGGTTGAAGGCAAAGATACCGGCGGTCACAAATCCCATATGCGCGACCGACGAATACGCGATGAGCTTTTTCATGTCCTCCTGCATCAACGCCACCAGCGACGTGTAGATGACGGCAACAATGCTCAGGCCAAACATGAGCGGCGCGAAATAATGCGACGCATCCGGCAGCAGCGGCAGCGACAGCCGCAAAAACCCGTAAGCGCCCATTTTGAGCAGGATGCCTGCCAGAATCACCGAACCGGCTGTTGGCGCCTGAACGTGGGCATCCGGCAGCCAGGTATGCACCGGCCACATTGGCACTTTTACCGCAAATGACGCAAGCATCGCGAGCCACAGCCATTTCTGCACGTCCAGCGACATGGTGGGAGCAAGCTGCATCAGGAGCGGAATATCGGTCGTGCCGAAGGTCATATAAAGGTAAAGAATCGCAATCAGGAACAGCACCGAGCCAAGCAGTGTGTAGAGAAAGAATTTATACGCAGCATACACACGGCGATCGCCACCCCACACCCCGATGATGAGATACATCGGGATCAACATGCCCTCAAAGAAGATATAGAATACTACCAGATCCAGCGCACAGAATACGCCGATCACAAAACTCTCAAGCAGCAGGAACGCCACCATGAATTCGCGTACGCGGTGCGTAATCGAGCGCCAGCTTGCCAGGATACAGATGGGCATCAGGAAGGTGGTGAGCAGTACCATGAATAGCGAAATACCGTCGATGCCGACAAGATAAGTGACGCCGCCATCGGAAAACCATTTCGCCTGCTCGACAAACTGAAAACCGATATGGTTCGGATCAAACTGTATCCACAATACCAACGACAGAGCGAAGGTGAAAACCGTAGCGCCCAACGTGATGTATTTTGCGCGTGTCACGCTGGCTTCGGACGCATCGCGCGTGAACAGCAACACAATAGCTGCGGCCACGAGCGGTAGCAGGATTAACACGGTGAGGAGATGAGAAAGCACCCATGCCATAAGCTACTGCGCGCCCCCACCACCGAATTGCAGATGGATGCCCATCTGTGTCGCGATCACCCAGGTCATAATCAGCACCAGACCGATGATCGTTGCGAACGCATAATGATACAGATACCCCGTTTGCAGCGCATTGGTCTTGCGCCCGAGTTTTGAAGAGATCCACGCCATGCCGTTGACCCCAACACCGTCAATTACACGCGCATCCCAGAATTTGGACAAATGCGAACCCAGTCGTTTGGCATTCTGCACGAATAGTACATCGTAGATCTCATCGAAGAACCATTTGCGGAAAAACAATTGATGGAGCGGCTTGAAAATTCTGACGATCACAGACGGTGTGGCAGGGCGCACGACATAGCACCACCATGCAAACGCGATTCCAAGTGCGGCCACAATGATCGGCGCCAGCACCACCCACTGAGGAGCATGATGCGCAGCCTCCAGCGAGTTATGCTCTTCCAGTACCGTAAGCGATCCGCGCCAGAACGCGTGATCGGCCTGCACCATCCCCAGCCAGTGATACCCGAGCCACCCTGCCCCAAGCGCGCCTGCTGCCAGCAAAATCAGCGGCACCGTCATGATGGCCGGTGATTCATGGACATGATGCATCACGTCTTCGCTCGCGCGTGGCTTACCGTGAAAGGTCATGAACAACAGTCGCCACGAGTAAAATGCGGTGAGCAGTGCTGCGGCCATGCCCATGGCAAAGGCAAATTGTCCCACCGGCGAGTGCGCCATGAAGGCTGCTTCCAAAATAACGTCTTTCGAGTAGAAGCCCGCAAAGAACGGAAGCCCCGCAAGCGCAAGCGATCCAATCCACATATAGGCATAGGTGATGGGGATCTTCTTCCAGATGCCACCCATGTTACGCATATCCTGCTCGCCCGACATTGCGTGGATCACCGATCCTGCGCCCAGAAATAACAAGGCTTTGAAAAACGCATGGGTCATGAGATGAAAAATGCCCGCACCATAAGCGGATACACCGCAGGCAAAGAACATATAGCCAAGCTGCGAACAGGTGGAATACGCAATGACGCGCTTGATATCGAATTGCGTAAGGCCAATCGTTGCGGCAAAAAATGCTGTCAGCGCGCCCACGACCGTCACGAGCATCAGTGCATCCGGCGCCAGTTCAAACAAGGGCGAACAGCGCGCGACCAGAAACACACCAGCCGTCACCATGGTCGCCGCATGGATCAGTGCGGATACGGGTGTTGGGCCTTCCATCGCGTCCGGCAACCAGGTGTGAAGCCCTAGCTGTGCCGACTTGCCCATTGCTCCAATAAATAGCAGCACACAAATCACCGTGAGCGTATGCCACTCCGTGCCAAACAATGTGATGTGATGTTCAGCAAATTTCGATGCATTTGCAAATACCGTTTCGAATTCCACGGAGCCGAAAACTAAAAAGATAAGCGCGATACCGAGGGCAAGCCCGAAATCGCCCACGCGGTTAACGATAAACGCTTTCATGGCCGCGGCATTGGCCTCAGGTTTCTTAAACCAGAACCCGATCAGCAGGTAGGATGCCAGTCCCACCCCTTCCCAGCCGAGGAAAAGCTGAATGAAGTTATCCGCCGTCACCAGCATCAGCATAAAGAAGGTAAACAGCGATAAATACGCCATGAATCGCGGCTGATGCGGATCATCGTGCATGTAGCCCACGGAATACAGATGCACGACGGTTGAAACCCACGTCACCACCACCAGCATCACCGCGGTGAGCACGTCCACTTTCAGCGCCCAGTGAATCGAAAATGTTCCCGAGGTGATCCACGGCAGCAGTTGCATGGTACCGGTTTTTCCGTGCATCACCGCTTCATAAAAAATAATCCCCGCACAGGTTGCGCTCACCAGCATGGCGCCACAGGTGAGCAGATGCGACAGCCGCACCGGAATCACACGCACGAACAGCCCCGTGATGATTGCGGCAAGTAACGGAAGGAATACGACTGCGGTGATCATGCCTATCCCTTCAGCTTATTAATATCTTCCACCGCGATCGAGCCGCGGTTGCGATAGAAAATCACGAGAATCGCAAGACCAATCGCCGCCTCTGCGGCAGCCACCGTCAGCACAAACACCGTAAACACCTGTCCGGTGAGATCGTTCAAATAGACCGAGAATGCAACGAGGTTGATATTGACGGCAAGCAACATCAGCTCGATGGACATCAGAATCGTGATGATGTTCTTACGATTGAGAAAAATACCGCATATTCCGAGCAGAAAGAGAATGGTTGCGAGCATTAGGTAGTGAAAGATACCGATCGATCCGAAGAACACATGCATCAGGAAATCCCCTGTCCGGATTTGACCTTGACGATCGTGACCGACTCCTCTTTGGTGCGCATCACCTGCTGCGACACGTTCTGACGGCGCACACCACTGCGCTGGCGTAGCGTGAGTACAATGGCGCCAATCATGGCCACCAGCAGCACCAATCCCGACATCTGAAACGGATAGACAAAATCCGTGTAGAGAATGTTTCCGATCTCCTCGGTATTGGTCTGCGAACCAGGCGGGAAATTCGGCGTGATATCCGCCGCGTTCATAGTCTGGATGCGCGTAGACATGATGGTATCACCCAATCCCTGCTCGTCGCTGAATGAGAAGTAAAATACCAGCCCTAACTGAACGCATAGCACTAACGCCATAGCCAGTCCCAGCGGCAGATACCGGAGAAAGCCCTGACGCAGTTCGGCGAAGTTGATATCAAGCATCATCACCACAAACAGGAACAGCACCGCAACTGCCCCCACATAGACAATGACCAGCGTCATGGCGATATACTCCGCTCCAATCAGCACAAATAACCCTGCCGCGTTAAAGAAACACAGGATCAGGAAAAACACCGAATGCACAGAGTTGCGCGCGGAAATCACCAGCACCGCCGAAACAATCAGCACTGCTGCAAAGAGATAAAAGAGGATCGCCGCTAAGGTCATGAAGGAATCAACAAACTGGAGTCAGTTAATCACGAGGTTTTTTTGCTTTCAGCACCCGAAGTAGTAAGATGCCCGCTGCGAAAATCAAGGCCAAAATCAGTGCCATATGTAAACGCTGATAGGGCGATTCCGGCACTGTGGTCACTGCCTCTGGAACTGGAGTGGCTACGGCTGCCTTCTCAGACGGATCCGGTGGAAGCACATTAGCCAGACGGGGATTTGGTGGCGGTATGTTGGGGTCAGATGGTTTCTGATCTTTTAACTTTTCTTTCTGCGATTCAATCCAGTCGTCTGCAAAGTACGAACCCACCCCAATCGCATAACGTTCAAATGTGGGATGCATCTCGGTGTATGCTTGTGCAATAATATCAGCCTGCGCATGATTGCTTGCCATGGTGCGAAGAATATCCACCTGCGGCTGCGTCAATGCGGCAATCGCCTGCTTCAAACCTTCGACATATGCTTCCGAACTCACCTTCTCCTGCTCGAAATTCTTCACGTTGAATTCCGTCGGGCATGGCAAAACAATTTGGTAGTCAATTCCGCGCTTGATCAACCGAAACGTAAGGAGCGAGGGCACCTTACCATCATTCAGAAATCCGATACCGAAGGTATGGGTGTGGGGTATCGGATCCACATACCAGACTTTCTGCTGCGCGGCGAAATCAGGATCAAACTTTTGCACAAGTGGCTCAAACAAAAGTGTGTATTCGCCCTGAATGTTGTTACCAAGTAGTCCAGAAAACTCCCTGTCGATGATTTCCTTCGGCAGATCCTTCAAGCAATCGCGTGATTCTGGTGCAATCAGGCTTTGAATTTGCGCAAGGCTTCCGGAGTTGATGGTGGATACGAATTTTTCGACGAATGCTCTTTGATCATCTGTAAAACCGCCCCACACATCCCCTTTCATGCGCAACCACAGTGTTTTTCCTGCAATTTCAAGCTGCATACTCGGAGGTGAAAATGTAGGCGGCGTGGCCTGCTGCGACATGGCAGGGGATGCCCATACCAACATATTTACAAACAACGCAACAATAATCACGCGAATCACCATATCATTTACCTATATGGCGCATCTGCCAGAAGATTTTTTGCAATCGCCGCTTCCCAGCGATCTCCGTTCGCAAGCAGTTTTTCTTTGTTATAGAATAATTCTTCACGCGTTTCGGTGGCGAATTCAAAATTTGGCCCTTCGACAATCGCATCCACAGGACAGGCTTCCTGACAGAACCCGCAATAGATGCACTTCGTCATATCAATATCGTAGCGCGTGGTGCGGCGAGAACCATCCGCACGTTCTTCCGCCTCAATCGTAATCGCCTGCGCGGGGCAAATCGCCTCGCACAATTTGCAGGCGATACACCGCTCCTCGCCGTTGGGGTAGCGACGCAGCACATGCTCGCCGCGAAAGCGAGGGCTTAACGGGCCTTTTTCGTAGGGGTAATTGATAGTAACTTTAGGACGAAAGAAATACTTAAGCGTTATGGCCATACCTTTCACCATATCGGTGAGCGCAAAACTTTTTGCCATCTCAGCTAGAAACAATTTGCGACCCGATGCATCCAGTGTTGCCATAATTATTCCTTTTTCTGAATCTCAACTTGCGCTTGGCGTTTTAACTTTTGTTTTTCTCGGTAGCTAACAATCCAGCTATAGATCAACACTGCGAGCAACGCCACAATCGTAGCTCCCGCAATGATCCACGGCGTATATTGCTCAAGCAATTCTTCATTGCCACCCAGAAAATACCCCACATACGCAAGCACCGTCATCCAGATCCCGCCACCAATTGCGGTATAGAGGCAGAATTTGCTGATTTTCATTCCCGTAAATCCAGCGGGAAACGAAATGAAATGACGAATACCCGGTAGCAGACGACCGCTTAACGTCGAAATCTCTCCGTGCTTCTCGAAGAACGCATCAATCTTGGCAATACGCTTGTCGTTTAAGAAAAAGTACTTTTTGTGTTTCACAATGTAGGGGCGTCCCAGATAGCGCGCGATGAAATAGTTGAGATAGGCTCCTCCAACCGTTCCAGTAATACTGCTAAACAACACCATGGGCATACTCATTTCGCCTTTAGCCACGAGATAGCCTGCAGGGATCATGGTGATCTCGGCGGGAATCGGAAGAAACGTACTTTCCAGAAACGTCATGATGAAAATCCCCAGATACCCGAAGGATTTCACCATCTCAATAAGCCATACGATGATATCGGGCATGAGCGTTTCCTATTGTGGCAGTTTATCGAAATAGACAAGATAGCCCGATACCAGTACCACCCATAGCAGGGATACGGGAAGAAATACTTTCCACCCCAGACGCATCAGTTGGTCGTAGCGATAGCGAGGCAGTGCAGCGCGCACCCAGATGAACACGAACAGGCAGAAAGTGATTTTGAGCGCAAACCAGATGGGCGCGGGCACCCATGCGAGCCATGCCGCATCCACCGGTGCGTGCCAGCCACCTAGAAACAGCACGGTGGTCATCGCGCTCATCAGAATCATATTCATGTATTCGCCGAGGAAGAAAAGCGCAAACGTCATGGAGGAGTATTCGACATTGTATCCCGCCACCAACTCGGCTTCGGCTTCCGGAAGGTCAAACGGATGGCGATTGGTTTCAGCCAATGCCGAGACAAAGAAAATAACGAACATTGGAAAGAGCAAAAACTCTCCCGAAAATATGTTGAATGCGAACCAGTGCTGAATACCACCTGCCTGCGCCTGCACAATGTCCGTGATGTTGAGTGAACCAACATAGAGCAGCACGGTGATGATCACAAACCCGATGGAAACTTCGTAGGAAATCATCTGTGCGGAGGAGCGGATCGCACCCAGAAACGCATATTTCGAGTTCGATGCCCAACCCGCCATGATGATGCCATATACCCCAAGGGAGGAGATGGCGAAAAGATAGAGGATACCGACATTGATATCGGCAATCACCCATTGTGCCGAAAGCGGAATCACCGCCCAGCCAAGCAATGCGAGCATGAAGGTAAGCATCGGTGCAATCACAAACACTGCACGGTTTGCATTCGTGGGAATGACCACTTCCTTGAACATGAGTTTGATGCCATCCGCAAAAGGCTGGAGCAAGCCAAACGGCCCCACTATATTTGGGCCTTTGCGAAGCTGCATAGCGCCAATCACCTTGCGCTCAAAATACGTCAGCATCGCCATGCAGATGATGAGCGGAATGGTGAGCGTCAGGATCTGGAGTACAATCTCAAACGTCGGCATTCCGTACTGTGTCCAGAATTCGAGCGGACTCATGCAGCCTCCTGATGTGAGGCTTTCTGCATCGCCGATACACATTCAGCCATCGTCTTGCTGGCGCGGCTGATCGGATCCGTCATGTAGAAATTACTGATCGGATACGTGATCGGTTGCGAGGAAATCGTCGTATCGGGATTCGTAACTGGTACAAATGTAGCGAGCACCACCTCATCTAGTTTAGCAAAGTGTGACGCCTGTTTTTCAATACGCGCGCGAAGTGCCGCGTGAGTATCGTAAGGAAGCGTTTTTCCCACACGTTCGGAAAGCGCGCGGAGTATCTTCCAGTCTTCTTTAGCCTGACCAGGCGGGAATATCGCTTGCAGCGTGGACTGCACCCTGCCCTCGGTATTAACATAGAGCGCGTTTTTCTCGGTATAGGCACTGCCTGGCAGAATTACATCCGCGCGCGCAGCCGCTACGTCACCGTGATGCCCCTGATATACGACAAAGGCGTTTCCAAAATCACTCACAGGAAGCTCATCCGCACCGAGCAGATAGAGGAGTTTTATCTCACCCGATTTGGCACCATCCAGAATCGCTTTGGTATCCTTACCACCCGATTGCGGGACAAATCCGATATCGAGCCCGCCTACTCTTGCTGCGGCCGTATGCAGAACATTGAATCCGTTCCAGCCGTCTTTTACGATTCCGGTGGAGGATGCAACTGCCTTTGCGGTTTCAAAGATTGCTTTTGCATCTTTGCGGGTAAGTGCGCCCATACCCAGAATCAGCATCGGCTTTTGTGCGGCTTTGAGTTTTTGTGTAATCGGATGTTTACCTGAAAGTATTTCAAGCAACACGGATGGATTATCGCCAAGCCACTCGGTTTTATAGGTGAGATCCGTTTTCGTGCCAATCGCGGCCACCGATAATTTTCCGCGCAGATACGTCTTGCGGATGCGCGCATTCAACACCGGCGCTTCAAGACGAGGATTGGTTCCAATGAGCAAAATGAAATCCGATTCTTCGATACCCGCAACCGTGCTGTTAAACAGATAATTGCTACGACTCGTCGTATCGAGAGTTGTACCATCCTGCCTGCAATCCAGATTCGACACACCGAGTGACTGCATCAGATCTTTGAGTGCAGCCATGCTCTCAACACACGCCATATCGCCTGCAAGAGCGGCTATTTCAGAAGCAGAGGTATTTTGCATTTTCTGCGCAACCACCTGCAAGGCTTCGTCCCAGCTGGCCTCTTTCAGTTTTCCATCCTTGCGGACATACGGACGATCCAGGCGCTGGGTGCGCAGCCCATCGCACGCATAGCGCGATTTATCAGAAATCCATTCTTCATTCACTTCTTCATGGAGGCGGGGTAGCACGCGCAACACCATATCGCCACGCGAATCCACGCGGACATTGGATCCCAGCGCATCCATCACATCAATTGTTTCGGTTTTTTTTAGTTCCCACGGACGCGCAACAAACGCATAAGGCTTCGAGGTCAACGCACCCACTGGACATAGATCAATGATGTTACCAGATAGTTCAGATGCAATGGCTTTTTCCACATAGGTCGTCACTTCCATATGTTCGCCACGCCCTGTCGCCCCGAGATCCGGCACGCCAGCAACATCGGTGATGAAGCGGATGCAGCGCGTGCAGTGAATACAGCGCGTCATATGGGTTTTGACCAGCGGCCCCATATATTTATCTTCGACGGAACGCTTATGCTCGTGGTAGCGGCTGGTGCCGGTGCCATAGGTCATCGCCTGATCCTGAAGATCGCACTCACCACCCTGATCGCAGATCGGGCAATCGAGCGGATGGTTGATGAGCAGGAACTCCATCACACCTTCGCGGGCTTTTTTCACCATCGGCGAATTGGTTTTCACCACCATGCCATCCGCACACGGTAGCGCACAAGACGCTTGTGGCTTAGGCGGGCCAGGAGAAACTTCCACCAGACACATGCGGCAATTGCCCGCAATCGCTAAGCGCTCATGATAGCAAAAACGTGGGATCTCAACGCCCGCAATCTCACACGCCTGGATCACCGTAAGCCCTGCGGGTACTTCAATCTCTTTTCCGTCAATCGTCAGTTTGGTCATACACTAAAATCTCTTCACTCTATGCTGTCATGCCAGAGCACGCTGGCATCCAGTAATTTCTTCCCATAAATCCTTCCATTCGGGATTCATTTTTTCGATCAACTCGAGCTTCCATTGACGCTTCCATGCCTGAATGTTTTTCTCACGTTTTATCGCGCTTTGTACATCTTCGGTCGTCTCATACCATACCAGCATTTTTATGCCATAACGTTTTGTAAAACCTTCTACAACTCCCTCTTTGTGTTCGTAAACCCGCTTTACTAAATCCGACGTGATACCCGTATATAATGTCCCATTTCGTTTACTGGCTATCATATACACGTAATAAGTTTTCATAACTTTACCCGCCTGTCATGCCAGCGAAAGCTGGCATCCAGTAGATTTTCTTTAACTTATTTTTTGTCATACCAGCGCAAGCTGGTATCCAGTCCCTTTCTCGCCAACCTTTTTCTATCTTCACGTTCCTTATTCGTTGTCATGCCAGCGAAAGCTGGCATCTAGGCTTAATTACTCCCTAGATTTGTCATACCAGCGCAAGCTGGTATCCAGAAAAACACATACTTAGATCTTAATTTTCTCCTCTCTGGATGCCAGCTTTCGCTGGCATGACAAAGATTAGTAGAATCATAAAATATCATTCTTCTGGTCTAACCTCATAGCCACCCTTGTTGCTCTCATAAATGTAGTATATCCATTGTAAGTCACAGGAAATCCTGAAACATCGCTCGGTCAAACACTGTGAAACCATATCAACTTTTTTACAGCGGTATCCATTAGCATCTACGAGAGCTACCATTGCGCGCGCAGACTCCTCAGAAACATTTACATATTTTGTTTCGGTAAAATCAGCTGCGGCAGCAAACTCCGTGAGTACAGATAGAAAAAAACATATAAACAAAATAAGCCTTGTGAACATCACGCCGCCATCCTTGAATACTCACTAATCCTTGCTTCAATCACCGGCCGAAAATGGCGCACCAAGCCTTGCACTGGCCAGGCAGCGGCGTCACCCAATGCGCAAATCGTATGACCTTCGATACGGCCAGCGATGTCAAGTAGCTGATCAATTTCTTCGACCTTTGCCCTGCCCTGCGCCATGCGGTCCATCATACGCCACAGCCAGCCAGTACCTTCACGGCACGGCGTACACTGCCCGCAAGATTCGTGCATGTAGAATTTCGACAGGCGGGCAATCGCGCGCACAATATCGGTGGATTTATCCATCACGATCACCGCAGCCGTACCTAGTCCCGATTTCACGGCTTTAAGTGAATCAAAATCCATCAACACCGTATCGCAGATGTCCTTAGGAATGACAGGAACAGAAGATCCGCCAGGGATTACCGCCAGAAGATTATCCCAACCGCCTCGCACGCCGCCTGCATGTTTCTCGATGAGTTCTTTGAGCGGAATACCCATTTCTTCTTCGACATTGCACGGGTTATTCACATGACCCGAAATACAAAACACTTTAGTGCCCGTATTGTTCGGACGGCCAATGCCCGCAAACCACGCCGCACCTCGACGCAAAATGGTGGGCACAACCGCTATGGATTCCACATTATTTACCGTCGTAGGACAACCATAGAGCCCTGCACCAGCCGGAAATGGTGGTTTCAAGCGGGGTTGCCCTTTTTTACCTTCGAGCGATTCAATGAGTGCGGTTTCCTCACCGCAGATATAGGCACCTGCGCCGCGGTGCACATACACATCGAAATCAAAGCCCGAACCACAGGCATTCTTGCCGATCAAACCTGCGTCATAACATTCTTTGATTGCATGTTCGAGATGGTCAGCTTCAACGGTAAATTCCCCGCGAATATAGATATATGCCGCAACCGCACGAATCGCAAAACCGGCGATCAAGCAACCTTCGATGAGCTTGTGCGGATCGTGGCGCATCATATCGCGGTCTTTGCAGGTGCCGGGCTCACCTTCGTCAGCGTTCACAACAAGATAACTCGGACGCCCATCGGATTTCTTGGGCATGAACGACCATTTCATACCCGTCGAAAACCCTGCTCCGCCTCGCCCGCGCAGTCCGGAATTCTTTACATCTTCGATGATCGCTTCCTGACCTTTTTCCAAAATGGCTTTTGTGCCGTCCCAATCCCCCCGCGCACGGGCACCTTTCAGCGTCCAGTCATGGATGCCGTAGAGATTTGTGAATATGCGATCTTCGTCTTTTAACATGGTATTTCCATCAAGCCGTTTTGACGTTTTTGAGTGTCGTGATGCCGTTTGCCGGTGCCGAGGTCTGGCGCCCCGTTTGCGAGCCGGTCTTTGGCTTTTTTCCCTCCGCCAGCGCCTTTAGCACCGCGACGGTATTTTCGGGCGTCAGATCCTCGTAGTAATGATCCCCAATTTGCATCATCGGTGCATTCACGCAGGCACCGAGACACTCGACTTCAGAAAGTGTGAATGAACCATCCTTGGTAGTTTCACCCAACTTCACACCGAGATGCTTCTCGCACGCCGAGACGATCTGATCCGAACCACGCAGCCAGCAAGGTGTTGTGGTGCATAGCTGCACATGATGCTTGCCCACCGGTGCCAAATTAAACATGGTGTAGAACGTGGCGACCTCATACACACGCATTGGCGCCATTGCGAGCATGTCCGCCACATAATCCATCGCTGCTTTGGGCAGCCAGTTCTGGTGCTGTTTCTGAGCCAGCGCCAAAAGCGGAATCACGGCGCTTGCCTGCCGCCCTGCCGGATAGCGTGCAATGATCGTTTGCGCCTGTTTCCAGTTTTCTTCGCTGAACGCAAAGCTCGAAGGTTGTGTGATGGATGCGGTACGGGATGTTACAGACATAAATGCTATTGCTTTGCCTCAGTAAATACCAAGCGACGGTAAATGCGCACCACTTCGCTGGGTTGAACGCCTTTTACTTTTTCGGTTAAGATAATATCGCCTTTGAGATACCCGCCGCCAGCAAATGATGCAACCTGACACAGGTAATTCCCCCAGCTTTCTTTGCTGGTCGTGATGGTCAGATTCCCCTTCGCATCGAGCGCGTAACGCATCCCGAGATCGCCCGATGCCAGACGTAGCAGTGCGGCAACATTTTTTTCCTTGCGGTATTCGGCATCGGAATTAACGAACATGTAGGAACCATGATCCGTGAAGAACATATATTGGTACGGCGCTCTTTGGTAATCTGCGGTATCCTGTCCGGGATACGGACGCTCATCAAACGTCATGAGGCGCCAGGTGCCGGAAAGATCGGAAGCCTGACAGTTTACAAACTGTGCTTTTGCCTGTTTAGCATTCGTCGAAGCCTGAGTGGACGGAGGCATTATTAAAAGCAAAATTGCGATAACAAAACCATTCCAACACTTCGCCATATA
>CAZFOM010000043.1:0-1018 GCA_964520155.1 uncultured Rickettsiales bacterium | reverse complement strand
TCATCGGTCAATCTCCCCAAACACAATATCCTGCGTACCAATCACGGCAACAACATCCGCCAGCAAGTGCCCTTTCGTCATAAAATCGAGCGATTGAAGATGGGCAAATCCTGGAGCACGAATTTTACAGCGGTACGGTTTGTTAGTGCCATCTGACACCAGAAACACAGCGAATTCCCCCTTGGGCGCTTCGACTGCCGTGTAAGTTTCACCCGCTGGAACGTGGTATCCTTCGGAGTAGAGCTTGAAATGATGGATCAGCGCTTCCATGGAATGTTTCATCACCGAACGTTTAGGCGGCGCAACTTTAGGATCATCGGTTACCACTGCACCGCTCGGTAATTTCTCAATACATTGACGAATGATCTTAAGCGATTGGCGCATTTCTTCCATACGTACAAGATAGCGATCATAGCAGTCGCCGTTCTTACCAATCGGAATATCGAAATCGAGCTGATCGTATATTTCATAGGGTTGTGATTTGCGCAGATCCCACGCCACGCCCGAACCACGCAGCATGGGGCCCGAGAATCCCCAGTCCATTGCATCTTTCGCGCTCACCACGCCGATATTCACCATGCGCTGTTTGAAGATGCGGTTGCCAGACAGCAGATTATCCACATCGTCAATGTATTTGCTGAATCCATCCGTAAACTTGAGAATATCTTCGGCGAGCCCCGCAGGCATATCCTGATGCACGCCGCCCGGACGAATATACGCGGAATGAAAGCGCGCACCCGAAGCCCGCTCGTAGAATTCGAGCATTTTCTCACGCTCTTCAAACATCCACAAAAGCGGCGTCATCGCACCGATATCGAGCGCCTGCGTGGTGATATTCAGAATATGATTCAGTATGCGTGTCAACTCACAGAAAATCACACGGATATATTTCGCACGCAGAGGGATCTCGCAGCCCAGCAGCTTCTCAACCGCAAGCGAATAGCAATGCTCCAGCGCCATAGGCGAGACATAATCGAGCCGGTCAAAATAGGGCAACGCCTGAAGATACGTTTTATGC
>CAZFOM010000042.1:0-14545 GCA_964520155.1 uncultured Rickettsiales bacterium | reverse complement strand
AAAACAACCTCAAACGCCAAGGACGATCTCTATTCCGTGCTTGGATTTGATGACGATGTAGATCGTAAATCCATCACGCCAGAGCAGAGCAAGAAGAAATTCCGTGAGGCATGTCGCAAGAATCACCCAGACTTTGTTCGCAGTAATAATAAGGGATTGAAAGATGAAGATTACAAAAAGCTCGAAGCAGAAGCGCAGGAAAAACTAAAAACGATTAACAACGCGAACGATATTCTTTCCGATCCGGATTTGCGTGCGCGATATGATCGTGGACAGGAATATGCGAGAAGCACGGGAGGTTCTTACGACTATTCCGGTGCAAGCTCCGGACGCTCAAGATCTTCCACTTACGATGACAGTTGGAGGAGTCAGAAGCACGATGCATATGGTGGAAAAACGCCCGACGAGTGGTGGGATGATCTGCTGAAAACCGCTAGCGAGAGAGCAAGGAAGAAAGTTGAAGATGAGTTGAAAAATGCGAAAGCACAAAAGCGTGCGCCGGATTTTTCAGATCTCAATATCAGTAACATGGATTTTTCTGGTATGGATTTGCGTGGCGTTAAGTTTTCATCGCCAGAAAAATCGAACCTGATTTATCAGGTCAATTTTACAGGAGCCCAGTTAGATGGGGCGGATTTTTCAAACAGCGACGTATCATTCTGCAAGTTCGATAAGATTGAATATAAAAACCAGCCATTCAAAACAAAATCGCTCAGACACTGTTCTTTTGAAGATGCAAAAATGGACGAGGTGGAGTTTTTGGGGGATGTCTCAGGTAATGACTTCATCAAAACCAGCCTCAATAAGGCAACATTCAAGAATTCGAAGTTTGGTGATTTCAACATATTCAAAGATGCAAAAATCACGGGTGTGGATTTTACAGGGTGTGAGTTTTCGATCAATAGTTTTCAGGAAGAATGCGATCTAACCAACACAAATCTTTCCAATACCAAGGGTTTTTCAACATTTGTCATGAAAAATCCTGACGATAACGGAAAGAAAAAGGAATTTCTTGAAGCAATGTCGGGAGTAAATTTTGGTGGCGCAAAAGTTGATGACGCACTCGACAAGCTGAATCTAAAAGGAGCAGATCTTCGTGGTGTCATAATTAAAGATAAATGGTCTAAATATGATAAAGAAAGAATTTTTCGTGACAGTATTTTAGATGACGCCATGATATCAGAAGGCGCTTTGTTCGATGCCGCGCTTAAAAATGCAAAATCCTGCAAAGATATGAAGGTATTTGATAAGGATGGTAAAGAAGTCACCCCAAAATACGAAAAGAAAATAAAAAACCATAAACAAAAGTCTTGGGTTTCGCGTATTGGCAAAAGCGATACGGCTGAAATTGTAGCAGGAACGGCTTTAATCGCTGGTGGGATATTAGCATTAACCAGCGAAGAGAAAAAACGGGCTGCGGATGGTGAACCGGCAGCCGAGAAAAACTGGACAGACAAACTCCTTTCGTGGCAGGGTGCTGCAATCATCGCAGGTGGTGCGTTGGCAGCCTATGGTGCTTACAAAAAATGGGGCGGAAAAGGACGCTAAACAATCCGCATCCATTTTCACCATCTCTCCGTCGGCCATTCGTAAGCGTGTGAGAAGGGGTGTTCGAACGTCACTTCTTCGATGAAGCGCGCCACGAGTCTTTCGTTGAAAGCGCGGTGGGCTTTTTCCCAACCTGTATGGGCAATGCGTTTTCTTTCCGCGTCATGTGCGGCGTAGTAACGCACCTTATCCAGCAACTCTTCCTTACCGTCGAAATACACAGCATGAACATTCTCTTCGAGCAATTCTTCCAGACGATGATCGCGCGTGATCAGCACCAGCAATCCGCTGCCGAGATAATGCGAAATACGATCAGAGGAATACAAATACACCTCACGTGGATCAGGATTTTCATGGTGGCCGCGTGTCCAGATCTGGCTGATATTCAGCCCCATTTTCGCACGCGCAATCGCCTCAAAATAGCGCGCATCAAACAGCAATGGCTTGCCGTTCATGCCGTGATAATCCATGCGAATTCCGTTCTGTTCCAGATAGAGCGGATATTCAATCCGGCGATCTCCGGCGACCGAATTATCGAGCGCGCGCAGCGCCCAGAACACATCGTGTGGTTGATCGGAATGCTCAAATCCGCGTGGCCATTCCATCGAGGCATCGACGATGTTGGGAACAAATGCCACCCGTTTTCCGTCGCGCGAAAATCGGCGTAATGCCTCGCCCGCTGTGGTGCAAAACGTTGCATCTATTGCGTCGAGCTTGTCGGTGATTTGCGCGATGGTGCGCGGATTGAAAATCGTATCCACATTGAACTGCGCGACTCGCACCGATGGTAACATGCGTCTCGCTTCGAGCATCGTATCCAGCGTGATCATATCTGCATGGTACAACACGATCAGATCGGGTTTGAACTGGCGGCAGACATCGAGAAAATAACGGTTGCAAAAACGCTTTCCGATGGACTTCACCCCAATCGGCGTAGCGGCGCGAGCAATGTCACGATCGCTGATGAAAAATACATGATGCCCGTTGCGAGTGAACCCGTTGGCGAGTTTGGAACACTGGTCGTAATAACGTGCGCCGCGATGTTTCTGATTTCCATTTCCGACCAATACGATTTTCATGGCGTTCGCTAACTTTCCAGCACCCACGTATCTTTGGAGCCGCCACCTTGCGACGAATTGACGACGAGTGATCCTTTGGTCAGTGCGACGCGGGTTAGTCCACCGGGTAGCACCCAGCTTTCTTTTCCGGTGATGACGAACGGACGCAAATCCACATGGCGCGGTTCGATGTTACCTTCAATGAGCGTCGGGCAAACGGAGAGATTCATCACCGGTTGACTGATAAAATTATCGGGATTGGCGATCAATTCGCGGCGGCATTTTTCGAGTTCGTCTTTGCTGGCTTTAGGGCCGATCACCAGACCATATCCGCCCGATTCCCCGACTGGTTTCACCACCAGTTTTTCGAGATTATCCAAAGTATATTGCAGCGCGTCTTTTTCGCGGCAGATGTTGGTTTCGACATTTGGAAGAATCGCTTTTTCACCGAGATAGTATTCGATGACGCGCGGCATATACGCATACACTGCCTTGTCGTCCGCGCAGCCAGTGCCGACCGCATTGCAGATCGTGACGTTGCCTTTGCGGTACGCCCGCATCAACCCGTGAACACCCAGCATACTGTCGGGGCGGAATACTTCCGGATCTAAGAAATCATCATCGAGCCTGCGGTAGATCACATCCACTCGCGCGAGCCCTGAGGTGGTTTTCATATACACCGCATCGTTTTTCACTACCAGATCGCGGCCTTCAACGAGCGCGATGCCCATTTCCTGCGCGAGAAACACATGCTCGAAATAGGCGGAGTTATACACTCCGGGAGATAAGATAACGATTTCTGGCGAGCGGCCATTCGGCGAGGCAGGAGCGACTTCGGAAAATGCCTTGCGAAGATTCTGCCCGTAATCGGCAACGCTTCGGATTTTCATACCTTGCGTGAGGTCGGGGAAACTCCGCAGCATCAGGTTACGGTTCTCGAGCACATACGACACACCCGACGGTGTACGCGCGTTATCCTCCAGCACGCGATATACCCCATCGCCGTCGCGGATGAGATCGATGCCGCAGATATGGACATAGGTGTTTTCGGGCACTTCAGTCGCCTGCATCTCACGTCGGAAATATTTATTTTTCAGGATGAGATCTTTCGGGATTACGCCGTCCTTCAGGATTTTCTGTCCGTGGTAGAGATCGTAGATCAGACGGTTGAGCGCGGTGACGCGCTGAATACAGCCGCGCTCGATTTGCTGCCATTCGGCGGCGGCGATGATGCGCGGAATCACATCAAACGGCAGCACGCGGTCGGTCGAGGTGTTGCCGGAATAGAGCGTGAACGTCACCCCTTTGTTGAAGAAATCCTGCTGCGCCTGATCCGAGCGTATCGCCAGTTTCCAAGGTGTCGATGCAGTGATGTTGTGCGTAAATTTCTGTGCGTGTGAAAGCGGAGAATCACTCTTTCCAAACAGTTCGCAATAAAAAGGGGAGGGGTCGTAGGAGGAAAACATCCGCCGTGTATAGCGCGAAAATGTTTCACGTGAAACAAAAATGATCAGGGTTTCTCAAGTATTCTTAGCCACTTACGGGGATGTTGAAGGGGTGATAGAATGGAAGATTTAGGTTCAGGATTCATACGAATTTGCTGGATTGCCGCGCTTCCTTCGGTCGCTCGTGGGTGACGAAAACCAAGTGCAAGGGCAAAAATGACCGGTTTTTTCACAGGTCAGCAGGTCGCTATCCTTGTGATTATGCTATAATTATCAGATTTTTAACCCTTCTTTCACGCAACCTTAATGAATGTCGTGTATCACGAAATAATAGCAAACTCGCACCGCTCGATAAATACATGGCAAAACACCATATCCTTATCATGGATGATACGCTTCACGAGACTCTGGGCTGGGTCATGAAAATTGATGAGCACAGGATATTCGGAAATAATCCCGATATTGATTGTGCGTTGGCAAGCACTCCAGAAGCGGCAAGAATTATTTTAGACGATTGGAAAAAACAAGGCATCACACCGGACGTTATTGTTGCAGACTATTTATATGGTGAACATAACGGCATTCATGTGCTGGTTGATTTGATCTCAGGTCTCGAAAAGAAACCCTATAAAATGTTTGTCACCAGCAAGTCTGGCCTCAACTCCTATAATTCCAAACAAGATACAGAGGCGCGCGAATTGGCTAATAGGCTTGGTATTGAGTATTGCCACTCGTCAGAGATACTCAGCATCGCTGCGCATTGTAACGGAAAATTGAATCTGACTAAATCGACTGTTTCCACCAACGGTCTTCGCAAATGTGTGAATGAGCGTTTTGGGCTTGATATCCCAGATCAGCTTGGAGAGACAATACTAAACAAAATGGAAGCAGAGCGTCTTGAGCAAGAACGATTGGCATCAGGGCCTCTAAGCCTTCAAGATATACACGATAAACTATTTCAATCATCTGAAGAAGATCAAATAAAACAATCCCCCGCTGAATTGCTGATGCGTCTCGATATTGACGCGCTACGCAAGGATTATCAGCCGCGTGTTGATGGAGTTTTAAGCACAATCAACGAACTAGGTGATCCCGAATACGACATCCGTTTCAAAGAGTTCTCTGGCGGAGTGGTGAGTGGTTATGCGGCGTATAATGCCGAGCAGGTGTGGGCGCTAAAAAAACAAGGCAAAAAAGCCGTGTTGATTTTACAAGATTTCAAACCCAATCAGTTCGCTCTGCTCAAAGGCATTGACGGGTTGGTGTTGCTCGGCAATGGCCCCAGCCATTTAGCACCTTTGTGCAAAAGCCTTGGCATCCCTGCCGTATTCAGGCTTAAAGAACCGAAGATAGCAAATGCGCCCTACGCAAAGATGGTGAATGACGAATTGCATCTGGTGATACCTGAGGGAAGCATTGTATCCGTCTATAATGAGGAGACCGAAAGATATGACAGCGGACCACATAAAGAAAGCCGAAGGATCGTGCATTTTGGAGATCCTTTCAGTATCGGCATTGAGACGACTCATGAACCCAGCAAGTTGGATCGTAAGCGTTTCGAAGAACGCCGCTACGGTAAAATTACCCCCCAGGCAGTAGAAATCACCTATCGGGATCCGAGCAAAGATTATTTCTATAAAGACATGCGTACATGGGCAGATGGAGTGCGCCTTTCAGGCTGGCACAAACCAGATAAGCGAAGCTGTAACGGGATGCATGTTAAAACGATTGTCGAAACACCAGAGGCACTCGCTGAGGCTGTGAAGCACGACACCGGAGGTGTTGGCTTGCTTCGCACCGAAAATATATTTTTGGAAGAATCGCGGCAGCGGGCACTATACACAGCTATTTTGAGTGATGATGAAAAAAAACGCAAAGCGGCACTTGCGGAAATGCAGGCTGCGCAGGAAAGAGATTTTTCTGAATTGTTCGCAACCTTGAATATGGAACAGGAAAAACAACAGAAAATTTTGCAGCGTGACCGGATCAAATTAGCGCTCGACCAGCTAAATGAAAAAGCCGGTTTATCTGATCTTTATTGTGCTATAAGGGATAGTTTAACCACAGAACAAAGAGATGTATTTACCGATCTGCGATACGACATAAATAGTAAACTGGATGATTGGAAAAAGAAACAGTACCCAGACTCTCTTTCTGCCATAACCATGCACATGTTTTACGATCACGAAGAAGAATTCAAGGGCTTTCTGCGTGAAGCATTACCCGCAATGAACGAAGAGCAGCACCGTGAGTATGGTATGCTTGCGAGTGCGATGGAGTTAGCGCCGCGCACACCCTTTCCTATCACCGCCCGCCTGCTGGATGCCAAATTGACCGAACTGCTGCCCGATCCTGCAAGCAACGATCCAGAGGATAGAAAGCATATGACTGCACTCGCCACAAAGATCGGTATGGACGAGACCAAGATGCGCGAGAAAATTACTGTGTTGCGAACCGAAGATGCGCGTGGGGTGCAGTTTGGTACGGCCATGTCGAGCCTTTATTCCGTGCAGATGGAGGCGATGCTTAAAGCCGCTTCATCGGCGCAGTATCAGGATCTGGAAGTAATGGTACCATTCGTAAAATCCGGCAAGGATGTTGCCCGCGTGCGGGAGATGATGAAACCCATTGCCGAAAAATACGCCATGCAAGATCATATGAAACTCGGCGCAATGATTGAAACAAAAGAATCCGTTTTCAACGCGGGCGAAATTGCAAGAGCTTCGGATTTCTTAAGTTTTGGCACCAACGATCTTTCCTGTGAACTGCTTGGCTTGCCCCGCAATGACATCATTGCAGAAGAAGCCTGGCGCACGCAGCCAGGAAAAATGGAAATAACCGAAGGTAAATATCCTTCCCGTAGCCTGGTGCCGGAAGTGCGCAGCGCCATGCAAATGGTTGTCACCGCTGCACGATCCGCAAAACCCTTGATCAAAATCGGCATCTGCGGCGATCAGGTCGCTGAAGACGAAGCATCCCTGCAATTCTGCCAATCGCTCTACCTAGACAGTGTTTCCGTTCCCACCCATACGCATGTTCTAGTTCCCACCATTTTCGCTGCCGCAAAGGCCGCCGCGAAACAACGTGTGATGGATTATCCACGCCCAAAAGTGAGTTTCCAGGAACGCGAAAAAGCTAAGGACGGACAAACAAGCCCTGTTCGTAACGGTGGTATTGTGTAATCTACTCTGGATTCCCGGCACTCGCTTCGCGAGGCCGAGAATGACGAGAGTGATTGGGATACACTCGACACGTCATCGCGAGGAGCCTGCTTTGGCGACGAAGCGATCCAGCAGCGAAATCATATCTGTTTATGTATCTCCCTCATCTCTTTCACGAATCGTAATTGACCAAAGGATAGCAACTCATTAGCGTGCGCCGCTCTTTTTAGGCGTAGGGATTCATGCTGTTTATACAAGACCTCACATACCGGATCGGCGGGCGGTTGTTGCTCGATAAGGCGAACCTTGCGATTCCGGCCGGACATCGGGTGGGGCTGGTCGGGCCGAACGGCACCGGAAAATCCACCCTGTTCAAACTGATTTCGGGCGAACTCGCAGCCGATGGAGGCGAGATTTCGCTCATTCGCGGCGCGAGTATGGGCATGGTGCGTCAGGATTTGCCCGAAGATGATACGACCCTGATTGATGTGGTGCTCGCTGCTGACAAAGAACGCGCGAGCCTTATGAAGGAAGCAGAAACCGTCGAGGACCCTGACCGCATGGGGTATATCTATACGCGACTCGAGGAGATCAATGCGTATGACGCACCCGCGCGCGCGGCGTCCATTCTTGCCGGACTCGGCTTTGATGAAACCGCGCAGAATACCGGTATCAACGCGTTTTCCGGCGGGTGGCGCGCGCGCGTGGCACTCGCGGCGGCGCTGTTTCGTCAACCTAATCTGCTGATGCTCGATGAACCCACGAACCATCTCGATTTTGAAGCGATGGTGTGGCTTGAGAATTTTCTCATGCGCTACCGCGAAACGCTTATTATAATCAGCCATGATCGCGATATTCTGAACAAGACGGTGGATACGATCGTGCATCTGGAGAACCTCAAACTCACGAGCTACACCGGCACTTATGACGAGTTTGAACGTCGCCGCGCCGAACGACTCATGAACCAGCAGGCGCTTCACGAAAAGCAGCAGGCGCAAAAAGCCAAGATGATGGATTTCGTGAACCGCTTCCGCGCCAAAGCGAGCAAGGCACGTCAGGCACAAAGCCGTCTGAAGGCAATTGAAAAAATGGACATTGTCGATGCGGTGATGGCCGACCGTGTCACCGCGTTTGTGTTTCCTGAACCGACCGAAATGGCATCCCCACTCATCTCGCTTGAAGATGTTTTTGCGGGCTACACACCAGAAAAATCGGTGCTGAAAAATGTGAATCTCAATATCGATAGAGATGATCGAATCGCGCTGCTTGGTGCAAACGGGAACGGGAAATCGACGCTGGTGAAACTCATTGCCGGACGGCTCAAGCCGCAAAAAGGCCAGATCCATAAATCGGGGAAACTCAAGATCGGCTATTTCGCGCAGTTCCAAACCGATGAGCTCGATGTAAATCTCACACCGTATGAAGTGATGAAGGAACCGATGAAGGGGATCGCGGAGTCAAAAATCCGCGCCGCACTCGGGCAGTTCGGATTTGATAAACACAAGGCCGACACCAAAGTGGGCGAGCTTTCCGGCGGCGAGAAGGCGAGGCTCTTGTTTTGCCTCATGAGCTATGACGCGCCGCATATCATGCTGCTCGATGAACCAACCAACCACCTCGATATGGATGCGCGTGAAGCACTCACGCAGGCGCTCAATAACTATAACGGTGCGGTGATTTTGGTGAGCCACGATCCGCATCTGGTGGACTCGGTGGCGGATCGGCTGTGGCTGGTGGCTGACGGCACGGTGAAGCCGTATGAAGACGATCTCGAAGCGTATAAAAACCTGATCGTCAGACAGCGACGGATGGAGCGTGATCAGGCGAAGCAGGCTTCCAAAGCCGGCAAGGACAAAAAGAAATCCGGTGATGATGGGGCAGGGGTTTCCGAAAAAGAAGCCGAGAAACTGGAAGCACGCATTGCCGAACTTCAGCGCCAACGCGAAACGCTCGAAGATGAAATCGCGACTGCTTGCGAAAAAGGCAATACGCACGACATGACCAAACTCACTGTGATGCACCAGACATTGCTGCATTCATTGCAAGCGGCAGAGAAAGAGCTAGAGGCGGTGATTGCGAGGTTGTGAGAGGAGCTGTCAGGTGTCAGCTTTCAGTATGAGTATAGATAATGTTTAGGCTGGATCGCTTCGTCGCGCATTACGCTCCTCGCGATGACGTCATTGCGAGCGACCAAAGGGAGCGTGGCAATCCAGAATTACTACTTTTTTTTCCCCACAGATATGGCGCGCTGGATGCCAGCTTTCGCTGGCATGACAGAATGATTTTGCATGAGATCCCGAGATCAAGTCACGGGATGACGGTTCGATACCTACAGCAAATCACCCATCCAGCTGCTGGATGGGCTGGCTTTTACGAGTTCGGCGATATGTTGACTCCACCAATCGCGTAGTTGCTGCACATCCTCATATTCCAGATGGGTACAGCGCCATTGTTTATCGGAGTTGCGAAACGTCGCCATATCAATCGGGAAACCGACATCGGCGCTCGAAAGCCGCGTGGAATCAAATGAGAGATAGGCGAGCTTAATCGCCGTATCCATCGCGGTTGTGTATTTCATCGCGCGATCCAGGATCGGTTTGCCGTAACCGGTCGAGCCGATCGAGAGAAACGGCGTGCGGTGATCCACCTCGATCCAGTTGCCCTCAGGATAGACGAGATAGAGCGTCGGTGACTCGTCCTTTTGCAAAAACCCACCGACGATCGCGTGGTGGTTAAACACCATCCCGCTCTGCTCAATCCGCCAGCGATCTTCACGCTCGACTTGCCGGAGGCAGCGCGTATAGACCCCAATGGCATCGAGCATCGTCTCCATCTTCTGATGATTGCGGATCTCCTGCTCGACATACGCCACCACCTTGTCACGCACCGAACGCAGACCCGACGTCATGATGAAAAACCGGTGCCCGCTCTCGGTGGTTACAAAGGACAGCTTGCCTGCCTGCGTCACCTCGTTTCCGGCGGTGATGCGACAGTCGGCAAGGGCGATCAACCCTTCCTGCGTTTTAATGGCAAGACAGTAAGTCATTGTAAAATATATAAAATAAATTTTGTTGCGTCAGAAACCATCATTTAACCATTAATCGTGTATCCTCAAAATAATCAATGGTTTTTATGGCAATTCTTTGAGTGATGCGTATGGAAAAACCTCCTTCACGTCGTGATTTTCTGAGAGAAACTGCCGTGTTTGGTGCTTCGACGGTAGGGGTTCTGACAGATGCAGATGCACAAGAGATATCGGATTGGCAGAAATCAATCCAGTACCGTGAAGGGCGAGATCCACTGACAAAAAAGATCATGGATGAGATCGATAAACACTATCATTTTGGAGTGGGTAAAAATTTAATATATGGAAGGCGTCCTACGGGGATTGAAAGTCTCCATAATCCGCCGATTAGCTTTGATGGAAAAACAAAACTGATGAGGGTAGGGTCTCTCGTTACGGATTGCTATAACCTCATGGATATAATCAATAAATTGGGTAATAGACTACAAGACAAGACAGGTCATTCTTCGATCGAGTTTTCAAATCAGGCGAAATGGAATTTCAGCAAAGCAGAAGTAACTTCGTTGTCGGATATTGCGCAGAAAAGAAAAATTCCTTTAGTCGCTCTGATGATCTTTGAAGACCAGGCCGAATTTGCAAAAATAAATACCACTCCAATCTAAACCACACGTACATGCTGATGGCGAGAGACTATTGCTTCGTGCCAATGTCATGGTCATTTCGACCGGTTTGCTTAAACGCTGCCAGCAGGAAAAATCCTGGGTACGGCTTGAAAAAGCTATTGATAATGCGCTCAATCCGCGCGCCCGCACGGCGTAGGCTGCAAAAAAACCATACAAATCCGATCATTACGCAAAGCGGAATATCGTCTTTGCCGGCCATGTTTTTCCCCTTGACCGATTCCCCCTTCCTCACTATAACACGCGCCTCTTTGTGAGCCGTGCCTGTTTGCATGAACGAAAAATAGCCTGAAACACCTCGTTTACCGCCATTTTTCATTCCTCTGAAACCGGTGCTGTGATTGCATCGAGCCACACGAAAGTGTGGTGTGCCGCCGAGTATGTTTTGGATTGATGCCGCGAGGTCAGTAGACCGAGCCAGTCTTGAACCTGCGAAGCAGCGCTTCATGGTGAGGGCAGCAGCCCGAACCGGAAGCCCATATAACATTGACAACCGAAGGATACACGAATGCCGACGATCAATCAGTTGGTGCGTAAAGGTCGCCACCCGCAGAAAGCCCGCAGCAAGGCTCCGGCCATGCAGGAAAACCCTCAAAAACGTGGCGTCTGCACCCGCGTCTATACCACGACGCCAAAGAAACCAAACTCCGCGCTTCGTAAAGTCGCCAAGATCCGCCTGACCAACGGCTTTGAAGTGATCGGCTACATCCCCGGTGAAGGTCACAACCTCCAAGAACACTCCGTCGTACTCATCCGTGGCGGCCGCGTAAAAGACTTACCCGGCGTGCGCTACCATATTCTGCGCGGCGTACTCGATACGCAAGGCGTGAAAGACCGTAAACAATCCCGTTCACTGTACGGGGCAAAGAGACCCAAATAATTCAAGGTTCTAGGTTCTAGGTTCTTGGGGCTAGTGATGCCGCCAGAACCTAGCCCCTAGCCCCTAGCACCTAGGAGCAACCATATGGCAAGACGTAGAAGAGCAGACAAACGCATCATTAATCCCGATGCCAAATTCGGCAAAGTGATTTTCACTAAGTTCATCAACAGCCTCATGTATGATGGCAAGCGCTCTGCCGCTGAAGCTATTGTATATGGTGCCCTCGATATCATCCAGAAACGTACCGGTCAGGATCCGATTCAGGTGTTTGATAATGCCATGGAATCGGTGATGCCATCGGTGGAAGTGCGCTCCCGCCGCGTCGGTGGTGCGACCTATCAGGTGCCCGTGGAAGTGCGCGAAGATCGTCGTCGCGCGCTCGGTATTCGCTGGCTCATCACTGCATCACGCGCACGTCGTGACAAAACCATGATGGATCGTCTCGCAAACGAGTTTCTCGATGCGTCCAATAACCGTGGCGGCGCCGTGAAAAAACGCGAAGACACCCACAAAATGGCCGAAGCGAATAAAGCCTTCAGCCATTACCGCTGGTAACCAACAACTAACAACAAATAACTAGCAACTATATATATGCCACGTTCACATCCGATTAATCTGTATCGTAACATTGGTATCTGCGCGCACATCGACGCCGGAAAAACCACGACCACGGAACGCATTCTGTTTTACACCGGCAAATCCCATAAAATCGGTGAAGTGCACGAAGGTGCTGCCACCATGGACTGGATGGAGCAAGAGCAGGAGCGTGGTATTACGATTACCTCCGCTGCAACGACCTGCAAATGGATACGTAACAATGTTGAGCACCGCATCAATATCATTGATACCCCTGGTCACGTGGACTTCACCATCGAAGTAGAGCGCTCGATGCGCGTACTCGACGGTGCCGTAACCGTGTTTGACTCGGTGGCAGGTGTGGAACCGCAGTCGGAAACCGTATGGCGTCAGGCAGATAAATACTCCGTGCCGCGTATCTGTTTTGTAAACAAAATGGACCGCATCGGTGCGAACTTCCAGCGCTGCGTGGATATGATGATTGACCGCCTCGGCACCGTGCCGCTGGTGATTCAGCTTCCGATCGGTTCGGAAGATAAATATCTGGGTCTCATCGACCTGATCGAAATGCAGGCCTGCTTGTGGAAAGACGAAACCAAAGGCGCTGAATATACCCGCGAAGCTATCCCTGCCGACATGATGGACGACGCGAAAAAAGCGCGCGAAAAAATGATCGAAACCGCCGTCGAAGCGGACGATAAGATGATGGAAAAATACTTGAACGGTGAAACCATCAGCAACGACGAGCTGCGTTCGTGTATCCGCAAAGGAACTGTGGCATTCAAATTCGTGCCCGTACTCAACGGCGCGGCGTTCAAAAACAAAGGCGTGCAGACGCTGCTGGATGCGGTGGTGGATTTCCTCCCGTCGCCGATTGATATTCCGTCGGTCAAAGGTATCGACGTGAAAACCGAAGGCGAAGTGACCCGCAAAGCCGATGACGCCGAAAAATTCTCAGGTCTTGCGTTCAAGATCATGACCGATCCGTTTGTTGGATCGCTCACCTTCATGCGCGTCTATTCGGGTAAAATCGAAGCGGGTTCCTATGTGCAGAACACCGTGAAAGACAACCGCGAGCGTGTCGGCCGTATGTTGCTCATGCACGCAAACAACCGCGAAGATATTAAAGAAGCCTATGCAGGTGACATTGTGGCTCTTGCAGGCCTCAAAAACACCACGACCGGTGACACGCTGTGCGATCCGGAGTCGCAGGTGATTTTGGAGAAAATGGAATTCCCTGAGCCAGTGATCGAGCTTGCGATTGAGCCGAAAACCAAAGGCGATCAGGAGAAGATGGGTATTGCGCTCTCGCGCCTTGCTTCGGAAGATCCGACGCTGCGCGTTTCGTCAAACCAGGAAACGGGCCAGACCATCATTAAAGGGATGGGCGAGTTGCACCTCGAGATCATCGTGGATCGCATGAAGCGCGAATTCAAAGTGGAAGCAAACGTGGGTGCCCCACAGGTGGCCTACCGCGAAACCATCACCAAGCCTGGCAAGGTGGATTACACCCACAAGAAACAATCGGGTGGTACCGGTCAGTTTGCGCGCGTGATTTTGGAAATCGAGCCACAACCGGCTGGAACTGGATTCGTATTCGAGCAGAAAATCGTCGGTGGTTCGGTGCCGAAAGAATATATCCCGGGTGTGGAAAAAGGACTCACCTCCAGCTTGCCAAACGGCGTGGTTGCGGGCTTCCCGACCATCGACTTCAAAGTCACGCTGGTGGACGGTGCGTTCCACGATGTGGATTCTTCCGCACTCGCCTTTGAAATCGCTGCCCGCGCAGCATTCCGCGAAGGGATGCCGAAATGCGGCCCCGTGCTGCTGGAGCCGATCATGAAAGTTGAAGTCGTGACGCCGGAAGATTACACCGGTTCCGTCATCGGCGATCTCAACTCACGCCGCGGCCAGATTCAAGGACAGGATATGCGTGGTAACGCAGTTGTTATCAATGCCATGGTGCCGCTCGCGTCCATGTTTGGTTACGTCAATACTTTGCGTTCCATGTCGCAAGGCCGCGCTCAGTACACGATGCAGTTCGACCACTACGAACAGGTGCCGAGCAACGTCGCCGAAGAAATCAAGAAAAAAGCAGCTTAACATCAGAATCATTGAAGGAGATCACTCATGACGAAAGAGAAATTCGAGCGCAATAAGCCGCACTGTAAC
>CAZFOM010000041.1:568-14560 GCA_964520155.1 uncultured Rickettsiales bacterium | reverse complement strand
GGCTCATCATTGCTGAGGATGTGGAAGGCGAAGCACTCGCCACCCTCGTGGTGAACAAGCTGCGCGGCGGTCTGAAAATTGCTGCCGTAAAAGCCCCTGGCTTTGGCGATCGCCGTAAGGCCATGCTCGAAGATATCGCGATCCTCACCAACGGTCAGGTCATCAGCGAAGATCTTGGCATCAAACTCGAAACCGTGAAGCTCGACATGCTTGGCAAAGCCAAGAAAGTGGTGATCACCAAGGAAGATACCACGATCGTGGACGGCGCCGGTGCGAAAAAAGAAATCGAAGCACGTTGCAACCAGATCCGTAAACAGGTGGAAGAAACCACATCGGATTATGACAAAGAAAAACTGCAGGAGCGTCTGGCGAAACTCGCCGGTGGCGTAGCGGTACTCAAAGTCGGTGGTGCTTCCGAAGTAGAAGTGAAAGAGCGCAAAGACCGCGTGGACGATGCGCTGCACGCTACCCGCGCCGCAGTCGAAGAAGGCATTGTTCCAGGCGGTGGTTCTACTTTGCTCTATGCTTCCAAAATCCTCGACAAACTGAAAGTCGATAACGACGATCAGCGTGCCGGCGTACAGATCATCAAGCGCGCCCTTCAGGCTCCGGTGCGTCAGATCGTCGAAAATGCCGGTCTGGACGGTGCAGTCGTTGCAGGTAAACTGCTCGAAAATAGCGACACCAACCACGGTTTCGATGCGCAGAAACTCGAGTATGTGGACATGATCAAAGCCGGTATCATCGACCCTGCTAAAGTGGTGCGCACTGCACTGCAGGATGCAGCGTCGGTCGCTGGCCTTCTGATCACCACCGAAGCCCTCATTGCCGATAAACCGGAAGACAAACCCGCTGCGGGCGCTGCCGGTGCCAGCGGCATGGGCGGTATGGGTGGCATGGGTGACATGGATTATTAATCCATTAATCAACAACCCATTCATATAACTAAGAAAAACGGCCAGAGATCCTTCTCTGGCCGTTTTATAGTGCTTCCAAAAATTTTCAGCACAAATAATGTGCGAAAATGTTTTGGATAAAAGCACTATAAATCATATAATTATAGTCATTTTATCCAAGTAAAAAATGTTCCATTTTTTCTTGGAATGACTATTATTTGACCACTCAGTCTACATCTTGTGGTTGCTAAATCCGGCAAACCGCAATTGTTTGATCCGTTTCAACAGGCTATGCGGCAATTTTTACCCGCAAAATGTCATAAAACCTTAACGATACTTTTAGACCCCCCATGCTAGAGTGCATGTGCTGGGAAAGCCTTGGTTTTCACTGGCATAAACAACTGTCAGAGCCGCATACCGTGACTTTGGAAGAGAACAAAACAGACGATACCAACACACCGCACGCTTCGGCGGGATCGGGTGATCCGTGGCAGGAGAATGCTGCGAATACCGCACCATCTGATGAGAAAAAACGGAACGGCCATTTCTGGAATGGGCTTCACTGGGGAATGAAATTCGTTGTTATCGGCTGGGTGCTCAACGCCGTCGTATCGGTGAAGCTGTACGATTATCTCGTCAAAAAATATCCAGGTGCCGTAGGTGGATTCACCCAGAAGTCACAGGCCTTTTTCGATCGTTTGGGGAAAGCTGCGGGCAGTGAAAACTGGGCAGATGCCACAAAGAAGAAATTTTCGACGCTCGGCAAGGATTTCACCGATGTGGTGGGCACCGGTATTGGCGGATTCCTGATTGTACCGCTGATTGCCGCGTATAACCATTTCGAGGACAAGCTACAGAATGTCTTTGCCTCCAAAGAGGAAAAAGAAAAATTTGCCGAACATCAAGCGGAACATCCCAAAGAGAAGGAAAGTGTCTCGCACTGGACGGTCGCTCGGGTGCTCGGATTTTCTTCTGCCGTAGGACTCTATATGGCGATCAAATATATGGCGGGTGAGAAATTCGCAAAAGTGAATGAAAAAGCGGTGGAGTGGGCGCGCAAAGCCACTTGGATTCCGAAGTTTCTGCGTCCTTCGGAAAAGGAAGTGGAATACTATCTTGCCGAACAAATTGCTGCCGTGACTTCGACCGTTGTACTTGCCGCAAGCAAAGACAAGCTGGATCGTGCATTCCCCGTGCACTCAGAAACCAGCACACCAACCAAACACAGCGCACGCATCGGGCAGAAAAAGAACACCGAATCGCACGCTCAAACGATCGAAGAGCAACGCAAGCAGCAGGAATTGCAAACGGAGATGGAATATGCCCGTTAGCAATAACTCACAAATCCAGAAATTTCATACGATTACTATGGTCGTTGCGAAAAATTGTCATGTAATCTTCACACACAATAACGCCTCGGAAATGCTATGCATTGTACCGACTGGTAAAGGGGGAAACCGTGGTTTCTGATCTACAGGAAACACAAAACACCGAGATGCAGCGTGATGAAAACACCGCTTCCGTCGCTACAAACGCGACGGAAAAGTCGATCGCGTCTGCAAAAAAAGTCTCGAATCACTCTGATAAAAAAGAGTTCGCCACTAAAGGCGCGCGCATTCACAATGAAGTAACCTACCGGCTAGTGGACTGGCTTCTCAACTCTGCCGTAGGCGTTTCTTTTACCTATTGGACGGAAAGAAGGGAAAGCGGTCAGAAATACTTTGGTAAACCGATATCCGATTTCTTCAATAAAAGACTCAAACCCTTTTTGAAAACCGAAGAATCCCTAAAAAGCGGGTCAAAGTGGGGTTCTATGTTTGTGAGCATCATGGCTGGTGGCACGGCCATCATCCCACTAATGGTCACGCTCGAAAATAAGAAAAACAAAAAGAGTATCATCAAGTGGATGGATGAGAAACTATACGGGAAGGAACGCGTTGAGAATGACCCCACGTTCCAAGAGGCGTATGACGCAATTGATGAAGAGCCAAAGAAAAACTTCACCACCGGCATGATTGCACGATTCGCTGCACTGGCGCCGTTGCTTGCCATTACCGTTTCTCCTGCAAACAAATGGATTGAGAAGAATTTCTATAGCCGAATCGGTGACGCTACTCGCTGGTGTTCGGAAAAAGTGGGTATTAAACCTAAAAAACTCATGGATGAAGCCACCCGCGATGCAAAAGGAAATACGGACTGGCAGTTTATTCACAAAACGATAGGTTTTGATTTCGGGTTGACCTTTATCTATGCGTATCTTCATGAGTGGGCATATAAGGCGTTGTCGGCTTTTGGTTTCAAAAAGAATGAGGAAAAGGAAGTGTCATCTCAAGTGCATGAGGACAAAGCATTCCTGAAATCAGCGGGGATTCGTCCAGACGATGCCGATGATATTGCAAAATTGAATACGACATCACAAAACGGTAAGAAGGCGTTCAGTGAAACCATCAAACCACGAAATACCAATGTAAGTGCAAAGAGCTTCGCCGAAATGGCAGAGCGCAACAGTGAAGCGCAGGCGACGGTAGGAGCATAAGTGACGAATCATGGAAACAGTGAATAAAGAACCTGCCCCCCAATCTTCTGCCGATACGGTGTGGCAATCGGATGTGCCCTGCCAGAAGAGCTGGGGCGATCTGCTGAAAGACAGCCTGCATTGGTGGGCGACCGATATTGGCGTGAATTATTTTGCAAACGCCACGATTTCCGTAGGTCTCACTTATCTGTTTGAGAAAACCAAAGGTGAAAACTACAATAAATGGCTTAAAGGGCAGACAGACGGCATTCCTAATAAAATGGCAAAAAGCGTGGCGCAATTTGCCATCCGGTTTTTGACCAAATCACAAATTCTGCTGATGGGCGGTCACTTTCTTGTGCCTCTCATGAAGGATTTCAACGATAACCGCCATCGCCAGTCCGAGTGGATGGGAGATAAGCTCGATGCGCTTCAGGAAATGCTCGGACAGGGTAATGACGCGTCGCGCAAAAACCGTTCCGATTACGCCATGCTGCACAACATCCTCAGAGACAAACCGAAAGATGTGAGCCCTGAGCAAGCACGTATTCTGGTGAAATACGGTGTGAATAGCAGCTTTGATTTTATCGAAGAAAAGCGCACATGGAAAGAAGTGATTCTATCACGACTTCGTGCAATGGGATTTTCGGCTGTAACCAACGCGGCGATTGGTGGTGCCATCGAAGCACCTAGCACCCAAAAAGATGCGGCGGGTCAGGAGATCAAAAATTCGGGGCTTTACTCACGCGCATGGGCAAATCCCATCAGCAAGTGGTTGGGTAAAGGCTTTAGCAAAGTTCCAGGCTTCAAGAAGGCTTTTCCTGACACAGAATTGTTTGCGCGCGAGTACGCCAACGACGTGATTCTCACCGCCGCTTCCACCATTGGGTTCATGCAGGGTATGAAGGCGGCTGAGAAAAATGGGCCTTCGCATGAGGAAATGCGCGCGCGGAATACGGAATACTGGACACAGAAAGTGTTGGCAAAGGAGCCGCAGCAACTCGCGCAGAATGCAGCAACCGAAGCCCCTGCCGCCAGCTTTGCGGAGCACACCCCCAAATTCGATTCGCGTGCGCAAATGGTCACAGATAGCCGCGAAACCTCGTCTGACCCACAGCTTGCTAGCCGTTAATGTTGCACGCTCCGCGTAACTGGGCTACGCTGTTACGCGCATGAATATCCTGTGGACGAAACCCTCTCTGTCGCGTGACTTCGCCCTGCTGTCCGGGCTGATTGTCTTTATTCTGATACTGGTTTCGATCTGGGTGTCGTTTGAAACCTATAACGCACATTCCGAGCGCATCCTCAAGCAATTGGAAGGCGAAGCCACGCGCGTGGATCGCGCCATGATCATCGAGATAGAGCGCGCGCAATACCTCATCGAATCCCTTGGCCGGCAGATCGCTCAGATGGATACGGAAAATCTTGATGGGATCGCTCTGTTGCTCAAGTCGTTTGATACGAATGCGATTGCCAACAATGTCTTAACCTTTGTCGATCCGAGTCAGTCGGTGGTTGCAAGCAGCAATCGCGGCGTGCTCTCCAAACCGGTGGATGTGTCGGATCGTGATTATATCAAAAAATCCCTTGCCGAAAGCTGGAAGCCTCATATTGGCCGCCCGATTCAGGGACGCGTATCAGGGAAATGGGTATTGCCGATTGGTATCGGAATCACCGACAGCTCAGGCAAATATCTGGGGACGCTCGCGATCAGCCTCGACATCGCCTCCCTGTCGCGGGAACTTCAGGCGGTGATCCGCAAAAGCGGTATCAGCTTTGCGATATTCAGCCGCACGCTGGTGCTGCTTACCGATAATGACGGATTCATCACCCACAATGCCTCCTTCATGAATCAGCTGAAACATCTGGATTTTAGCACGCAAAGTTCTGGCGTCTTGGGCATGGGAAGCCTGATTTCGCCGCACGAAATTTTTGCCTATTACGAAACGTCCGCCAGCTATCCGTATGTGATTGTGCTTGGGTTCGATAATACCATCAGCGTCAATACGATGGTGAGCCTCATTCTTCCCAGAGTCCTGCAGCTCAGCCTGATGGCTATCTTCATGCTATCACTGCTGTGGATGGTGCGCGTGCGCGTGATTCAGCCGGTGATGGAACTGACGGATATTACGGCGGGCGTGGGACGCGGTGAGGCGTTTCGCCCGCTTTCGCAAAGCAGCCCGCTCGAGGTAGAGCTGTTATCACAGGAGGTGCGCAAAATCGGGGAGTATCTGCTCGAGCGCAAGCGCATTGCCGCCGAAAACGAACATAAAAGCCTGATGCTGAAAAAGAACAAGGAACAATCCGAACTCGCCAACCGCATCAAGACCGAATTTCTGACGGCCATGAGTCATGAGTTTCGCACACCGCTCAATACGATTATCGGGTTTTCCGAGATCATGAAAAATGCCCTCTACGGCCCGATGCCCAATGCCCAGTACACCCAGTATGTGAGCGATATTCACGATACCAGCCGTCACCTGCAGGAGTTGCTTGAGGATATTCTCCACCTCACGCAGGCAGAGTCCGATATGGGTGAATTTCAGGAAAAACCGCAGGATGTAAAGTTGATCGCGTTGCGCTGCGCGCGCGCACTGGCGGATAAATTCCAGAAACTCTCCATCACGGTGGATGTGGAAGCGCCCGATACCCTGCCGAAACTGGTGATGGATGAAACTCGGCTAAAGCTGATTCTGTCGAACCTGCTGTCGAATACGGCCAAACTCACGGCAAACGGCGGCACGATTGTGATCACGATCGGAGTGGAGAAGAATAAAGCACTCGAGGATCAGTTCGTCATCCGCGTCGCCAATGGCCGCGACACTAAAACACCGCTTGAGCCGCGCGTCACTTCGGGGTCGCGTAGTCGTCAGGATATCGAGGGGTTGAGCATCCCTCTCAGCAAAGCACTGGTTGCCATGCACCAGGCGACGCTGACCGTCACACCTGGCACTGCAAGCCGCCCGACCATGCTTTCGGTAGCGTTTTCGGCAGAGCGGATGGTTCGTTAACTAAACTTATTACTTCTTGGAAATCCCTGTGGTGGCAGCTTGCCGACCGATGCGCGGTTGCCGAGCCATTCCATGATGTTGGTTTCGGTGCGCACGCGGTCGCCACTGTTCCAGGTTAGGCCTGCTTTGGAATCAAACACTTTGACATCCGATAAATGCCCGTCCTTGTATTTCTGTAAGGCCACGCCCTGACCACGGCGCATCTCCGGAATCTGGTTGATCGGGAACACCAGCAGCTTGCGGTTATCGCCGACCACTGCGACCATATCGCCCTCCACCGGCGCGGCACAGATCGCACGCGCATCCTCCGTCACGTTTAGGATTTGCTTGCCACCACGGGTCGAGGCCACGACCTCCTCCATCGGCACCACGAAGCCTTTGCCGTTATCCGCCGCAATCAAGAGTTTCTTCGTCGCATCATAGACGAACATCGCCACCACTTCGTGTTCATTCTCCATATCCACCATCAGGCGGATCGGCTCCATCTGCGCTTTGCCGCGCGGGAGTTTGTCGCAGGCGATGGTGTAGAAGCGCCCGTTCGAGGCAAACAGAATCAGTTTATCCGTCGTCTGCGCGTGTAGCTCGAATTTGGCCTCATCGCCTTCTTTGTATTTCACATCGCTCAAATCCTCGACATGGCCTTTGAGTGCGCGCACCCAGCCCATCTGCGAATACAGTACCGTCACCGGTTCTTTCTCGACAAAGGCTTCAATCGAAATCACCGTATTGGTCGGCGCATCGCCGAATGCACTGCGACGCTTACCGAGCGGTGTGGATTGCCCGAATTTCTTTTTGATCTCTTTGAGTTCTTCCGAAATCACTTTCCATTGCTTGTCCTCGGATTTGAGCGTTTCTTTCAAATCCGCCTGCTCGGCGCGCAGTTCCTTGTGTTCGCGCTTGATTTCGATCTCTTCGAGTTTGCGCAAGGAGCGCAGGCGCATATTCAAAATGGCTTCCACCTGTACGTCGGTGAGCTTCCATTTCTTCATCATCTTCGCTTTGGGATCATCCTCCTCGCGGATGATGCGGATCACCTCATCGAGATTGAGATACGCAATCAGGAACCCTTCGAGCACCTCTAAGCGGTGCGCGATTTGATCCAGCCGGAACTTGGTGCGGCGCTTGAGCACCTCCTGACGATGCAGCAGAAACTCCTGCAATACTTCTTTCAGGTTAAGCACTTTGGGCACGCCAGCCGCCGTGATTACGTTGAGATTCAGCGGAAAGCGCGTTTCGAGATCAGTGACCTTAAAGAGCGATTCCATGAGCATCTCAGGATCCACCGCGCGGCTCTTTGGTTCGAGCACGATACGCATCTCATCGGTCGATTCATCGCGGATATTGCCGAGCAGCGGCAGTTTTTTATTACGGTACAGTTCGGCGATTTTCTCGATCAGTTTGGATTTCTGAATCTGGTACGGGATCTCGGTAATCACGATCTGATACAGACCGTGGCTGAGCGGCTCTTTGTTCCATTTGGCGCGGATGCGGAAACTGCCTTTACCGGTTTCATACGTCTGCAGCATACTTTCGGCAGATTCGATGATCGTGCCGCCGGTCGGAAAATCCGGGCCTTTGATGAAGGATAAGAGTTTTTGCACCGAGCAGTTGGGATGCGTAATCTGGTACACCAGCGCATCGCACAACTCGCCGACATTGTGCGGCGGAATGGAAGTCGCCATACCGACCGCGATCCCTTCCGAGCCGTTCGCGAGCAGATTTGGGAAGCTCGATGGCATGACGATTGGTTCGTGATCTTCGCCGTCATAGGTCGGACGGAAATCCACCGTGTCACGGTCAATAAATTCCATCAGCGCCAGTGCGACATCGGTCAGGCGCGCTTCTGTGTATCGCATCGCCGCCGCATTATCACCGTCAATCGAGCCAAAATTGCCTTGCCCGTCCACGAGCGGATAGCGCACCGCAAAAGACTGCGCAAGGCGCACCATCGTATCATAAACGGCCTGATCGCCATGTGGGTGGTATTTACCGATCACATCCCCCACCACGCGGGCGCATTTTTTATAGCCGGATTTCGGATCGAGTTTCAGTTGCAGCATCGCATAAAGCAATCGGCGATGGACGGGTTTCAGTCCATCGCGCACATCCGGCAGCGAGCGCGACATAATGGTGGAGAGCGCATAAGAAAGATAACGCTCACCGAGTGCATCCTTAAATGAAATATCGGTGATCGTTTCTTCAATCCTGGTATTCGACGATTTGCCCACGCGGTTTCTCCTCTGGCATTAGCCGTTGCACACATCGTTGAAAGAGGCGGTCGCGTGAACGCGGCAGATTTCCACCCTTCACCGAAAATGCACGGTGCTCGAGGAAATAGCCGCAAAGCCGCAGTCCGTCAAGGATTTCCGAATGTAGCACCTCGGTAAAATTCCCCCTCCCCCCTTGCGGGGGAGGGTTGGGGTGGGGGGAATTTGCCTTCTTACCCCCCACCGCATCGCGTACGCTCTGCGACTCCCCCGCAAGGGGGGAGTTGGAAAGAAGAAAAGAGGGTAAGCGAAGCAGCCTGTGCTCGTAGCCTGCTGCCCCCTCCACACTCACCGCACAGCCCGATTTGGGCGAGACATAGTGCAGGTTATCCAACGCACCGGTCGCTACGCAGCGCGATACATCAAGCCCAAAACCCAGGGATTTCAGTAGATTGAACTCAAAGCGGACATAGGAAGGCAGGCTATTCTGGTCGAGTCGAATAGCACGAAGCAACCCGAGAAATCCCTCATATACATCCGGATGCGGGTCATGCTCGACGAGCAACTGTTCGAGCAGCGCGCAGGCCGATTGAAGCGCCGCAAGTTTCAACCCGTCATCAAGCACAAAAGCAGCCAGCGGCTCTATCAGCTCGGTGCGAAACGTCCCCAGATGTTCCGGCAGACGCGCTTTCCACTCCACCTCCACCAGATTACCCGGCTGATACATCCCGCGCCTGCGCGAGGACAGCGCATATTTATCCACCCCCGCATGAAGCCCGTGATGCTCGGTGAGCACACGCACCACCGCCCCCTGCTCGTCAAACTTGTGAATGGATAGGATGATGCCGCGATCGTTCCAGTGCATTTACTGCTTATACTCAAGTCCAAGCTTTTCGTAAACACTACGATCATCCTTCCAGTTCTCGCGCACTTTGATAAAGAGTTCGAGATGCACCTTTGTTTGCGTTTGCCGCTCGATATCTTTGCGCGCGGCGATGCCGATGGCTTTCAGCATCTCACCGCCTTTGCCAAGCAGAATTTTCTTGTGCGATTCGGTTTGTACATAAATCACCTGACGGATTTTCGTGAGCGCTTTTTTCTCTTCCCACGATTCGGTATCCACATGGACGCTATAGGGCAGCTCCTGACGCAAGCGCAGAAAACATTTCTCGCGGGTGATCTCAGCGGCAATGTCGCGCAGGGACTGCGTCGCCATCTGATCTTCCGGATACAGCCATTCGCCGTGCGGCATATGCTTTAGCATCTGTTTTCGTAAATACACGACGTCCTTTTGATTTTCTGCCGATATCACAAATGTCTCGAAAGCGCTGGCCGTGTGAAATGCCTGGCTCAATTCAAAGATGCGCGTCTTTTCGATTTTATCGATTTTGTTGAGCACCACCCACACCGGCTTTTTGAGGGGTTTAAGGCGCTCAGCGATGTCCGCCGTTTCTGCCAGTGGATTTCTGGTGGAAGCATCGATCAGCCAGATCACCAGATCCGCATCGCTAAGCGCACTATACGCGGTTTTCACCATCGCCTGCTCGAACTTCGCCTTGGCATCGAATATGCCAGGCGTATCCACCAGTACGATCTGGGTATCGCCTTCGACGAAAATGCCTTGAATCTTGTTGCGCGTGGTTTGCACTTTCGGCGTCACGATCGCGATTTTCCCGCCGACCAGCGCATTGGTAAGCGTCGATTTTCCTGCATTCGGCGCCCCGATGATGGTTGCGTAGCCAAATTTTCTTACGCTCCCCCCTTGCGGGGGAGCAGGCAAAGCCAGTTCTTTTTTGTTACTGGCTGAGCCGTGGGTGGTATCAGCAGACTTCTTATACCCCTCCCGACTCGCGTTGCTCGTCTGCCCTCCCTCAAGGAGAGGACGATTTTTATTCTTTTTCCTTCTCATTGCTCGAGTGTCTCCAGCATCGCTTGCGCCGCTTTCTGCTCGGCCGCGCGTTTGGAGGTGCCACTTGCCTGCACGGATTCCACACCCTGCACCCGCACTTCGATCGTAAATTCTGGCGCGTGTGAGGGGCCTTCGGATTTGATCACCACATATTCCGGCAGCGGTTTTCCCTTCCCCTGCGCCCATTCCTGCAATGCTGTTTTCGCATCTTTCGGCGGCAAGGCCTGCGAGTCAATCAACTCCGACCAATGCGCACGGATAAACGCGCTCGCCGGCTCTAAACCACCATCGAGATACATCGCGCCGATGAGCGCTTCGCATACATCCTCGATATTGGATTGATTGGTTCGCCCGCCACTCATCTCTTCGCTGCTCGCCATCTGAATATATTGCCCCAGTGAAAGTTTTTCGCCCACCTTTGCAAGCGTTTCACTACGCACCAACCCTGCAAGTCGCTTTGCCAAACTGCCTTCATTCTCAGTCGGGAAGGTTTCATAGAGCATCTGCGCGATCACAAGCCCCAGCACCGCATCCCCTAAAAATTCGAGTCGCTGATAATTGAATGGGCGCTTCTGCAAGGTCTTATTACGGCTCGGATGCGTGAGCGCTTCCTCGCGCAACTGCGGCTTTATAAAACGGTATCCAAGCAGCGCTTCGATCGACATCAGTCTATGGCTTTCAGAAAACGATCCCAGCGCAGGAACTTCCCGCCACCAAACGACAATACGACAATCTCCGCACGCCCAACGAGATTTACTTCCGGCACGAATCCTACTTCGCTTTGATAGCGACTGTCGGTCGAGTTATCGCGGTTATCGCCCATCATGAAGTAATGGCCTTCTGGCACCGTGTAGACCGGTGTGTTATCGACGCGCCCCATCGGTGTTTCATCAAGCACATCGTATTGCTTTCCTTCCGGCATCGTTTCAACATATCGCGCGATCGTCTTGTTATCATCGTGATCTACAAAATCGTCAGCCCGCACTTTTGGTAATGGTTTGCCATTAATATAGAGCACCCCATCCATCACCTGAATTTTGTCCCCGGGCAATCCCACCACGCGTTTGATAAAATCGATGCTTGGGCGTTTGGGCAAACGAAACACCACCACATCGCCACGCTCAGGGCGCTCGTCATTGCCAATACGTCCTTCAAACCATTCGAAACCAAACGGAAAGGAATAGCGGCTGTAGCCATAGGAAAATTTGGAGACGAACAGATAATCGCCAATCAAAAGCCCGCTTTTCATCGAACTAGAGGGAATATGGAATGGCTCGTATAGGAACGAGCGGAACACCAGCGCGACAAACACCGCAACCATGATGGTGACTATATTTTCTCTCATGCGACGTGTAACTCCCGTTTCTTTCAGGACGGGTTATAAACCGCCCATCCAGTTATGCAATGAAATTTCTTTAGAAACGAATGGGTTAGTTATAAGCCGCGCCGCCTATTTCGGTTGACATGCGATTGCTTAGTGCGTAAGAAAACAACTCTTTTTCGTGCCCTTTACGCGCAGTTCAGCTGTGTATTTGTGGCAAGTTTTACGCTGGAGAGGTGGCCGAGTGGCTGAAGGCGCTGGTTTGCTAAACCGGTTTACGGGTAATACCGTAACGTGGGTTCGAATCCCATCCTCTCCTCCAGTGAAAAGGACTCGCGTGCGAGCCTTTTTCACTGGATAGCTGGTTTGCGGTGAGAAACCAAGGGTTCGACAATTTTGCACTTAGACAAAATTGGACGCGAAGCGCCCGAAGGATGAGCGGTGTTAAAACACCGCGAATCAATCCCATCCTCTCCTCCAGCCTTCAAATGCCAGAAGAAGCCTTCGGAAGTCACGCAGAACTTGGTAGAAGCCTGAAATTTTCTAGCTGTTGTGAAGCGTAGTCAGCAGGTTAATCATTTCTTGTAATCATGCTGGAATATGAGTAACTTACGATGAAATTCTGGTGGTTTCAGGCACAGCTTAATTCTCTATTGAGATTTTTTCTCCGCCGAGGCTGTGGCTGTGCACTCGTGAGCAAATAAGTCACAGCTATCTCCAGAGAAAAGTTTTGGGCATATTATAAGGATTGGTAATGACAAACATTCTAGCGTTTAAGAATTTCACGGATCGTTTCAAACTATTGATCGCTAAAAATCCGCGGCTCATTACCATCACTTTGAGCAACATTTTTACTATGAGACTGATTGGCAACAAAACGCATGGTGATTTAGCAGAAATTGCTATCGCCGAATTTATCAACCAATTTATGTATGACTTTCGCTCTGTACACGTCGGTAAAGACTTGTTTCGCGCCAAAGAGCATGAAGAAGATATCCAAATAAATCTCTTATTCAAGAGATTTTGGATCACCCTGCCTTTTCTGAATTTGGGAAAATGAATGTACTCCCTCTAATCTATGATGAGAAAGGCAAACGCTGTAATATACTGGTTTTTGACAGCTTAAAAGCACGAGAAAGTATATGTAGCATTCGATACGAGCATGAGGGCAAAGGTAGAAAACATCCTGTTTACAGATTTTATGACCGAAGCAACAATTACATATGCGAAGTAAGGTATGGCGGCACCAACGCTAACGCTTTGCAGCGTGGCATGTGGACACATACGAAGAATGCTATACCCTTCTTTGATAGCATCACGAATGGTTGGATTGATTATTCACACAATACAGTTTTGGTTCAATTATTTTCGCATGCATTAGTTTCCTCTTCGTCTGGCCATGAGGTTGCCCTAGCCGAAATCAAAAAAGACATCGAAGCTCTTAAAACGGGGCTAAATCCATGATGGAGGCATTGTCACTATTTGATGATTTAGCGCCTGTCAGAAGAATTGAAACTGAAGGGATTAAGTATGCTGGGTCTAAGCTAAAGCTCATTAATTACATTACGGATATTGTGCATCAACTCAAACCAAAAACCATCTTAGATGGTTTTTCTGGGACTACTAGAGTTTCGCAAGCACTAGCCCAGCTTGGCTATGAAATGACAAGCAACGATATAGCGATCTGGTCATACCATTTTGCACAATGCTATCTAAAGGCAAACAGACCTAAAAAATACTATCAGGATATCATTAACCACTTAAACGCGCTTCCTGAAAAAGAAGGGTGGTTTAGTGAAAACTATGGGGCAGCTCCAGATGATTTGACCATAGATAAGAAAAGACCGTGGCAGATACACAATACAAAAAAACTTGATGCCGTGCGCGAGGAAATTGAGAATCTTGAGTTAGACGAAGTTGATAAGTCCGTAGCATTAACAAGTCTCATTCTTGCTTTGGATGAGGTTGATAATACTATGGGGCATTATTCTTCTTATCTGAAAGAATGGTCACCGAGATCATACAAAAAAATGTTCCTCAAAGTGCCAGCACTACTTTTTCCTGAAAAAAAACATACTGTCTCATGTGGCGATATCTTTGATCTGGTCGCAAGCGACAAGACTTATGATGTTG
>CAZFOM010000041.1:0-558 GCA_964520155.1 uncultured Rickettsiales bacterium | reverse complement strand
ATGTTGCATATTTTGATCCACCTTACGGTTCAAATAATGAAAAAATGCCCCCATCTCGCGTACGTTATGGGGCTTACTACCATGTTTGGACAACTGTCTGCAAGAATGACCGGCCCCCAATTTTTGGTAAAGCGAACAGAAGAAAGGATACTTCAGATACAATTTCATCCTCAGTTTTTGAAGAATTCAGAAGAGATGAAAATGGCAAATTTCTAGCGATTACCGCCATTGAGCGATTGATTAGGGAGACTAAAGCGAATTACATCGTTTTATCCTACAGCACCGGAGGTAGAGCCACAGCTGAAAATTTGCATGAAGCCATAAGGCAAAACGGTTACGTCAAAGATCTGATTCAGGTCGATTATAAGAAAAATGTTATGGCCAATATGCGATGGACGCATGATTGGGTTAGAGAAGCTGAAGAACCACATAAAGAGTTAATTTTTGTAATTGAAAAAAAATAGCGGAATTTTTTCCAACTTCTTCTGGCTACTTCAGGCTTCTGCGAGAGAAACTTTATGACCTTGGCGTATATCGCGCCTCCACTTAAACCTATAG
>CAZFOM010000040.1:11223-14737 GCA_964520155.1 uncultured Rickettsiales bacterium | reverse complement strand
CTTCTGCTCCATCGCCTTGCTTCATGCTCTGGTCGCCAATACGTAATTCACCCTCCGACACCAGCACATAAGCCTGATGTTTGATGGGTTGGGTGATGCTGCTGCCTGCGTTCAATCTGCCGCCATAAATGGCTGCATCTGCGTGGATATAGGCCGCCTGTTGGTTTCCATGCTCCTTCATGCCCGACGCCAGCAGCACAAGATGCTCCCTGACCGGCTCTTTCGGGAATTGTTTGGCTTCCCAGCGCGGCGTTACGTTCTGCTGATTCGGCTCAATCCAGATCTGATAGAGCTTGGTCTCTTCGGGCTCCATATTATATTCCGAGTGGAATACGCCGGTGCCCGCACTCATCACCTGCACGTCGCCTGCTTCGGTGCGGCCGACATTGCCCATGCTGTCCTGATGGGTAATGGCACCCTTGCGCACGTAAGTGATAATCTCCATATTATCATGTGGGTGTGTGCCAAAGCCTCGACCAGAAGCTACGGTGTCGTCATTGACCACCAGCAGATCACCAAAACCCGTGCGAGCGGGATTGTAGTAACTCGCAAAGCTGAAATGGTGGCGCGCATCCAGCCAGCCGTGATTGGCATGGCCCAGCGTTTCATAGGGGTAGACAGTAATCATAGATACACTCCTGTTTGTTAACTTTAAGCTATCATACGTCGTGACAGGGTTGGAATGAATACTGTAATTTTTCATTTCATTAGTGAATAATTATTACGAATAACGATGTGATATGGTTCTAATGCAGAATCTTAGCCGTGGATTCCATATTCATGCGCTGAATGTCAAAAAACGGTCATTAGATTGCACCATTTAACGTGGCAGTATCTTCTAGGATTGAATAGACTAATTTTTTTAATTCACGTAAAATTAAGTGCATTAATTCTATTTGGTAACGACCATGCACAGCTTATCCCGCATTCGCGTTTTTATTGAAGTTGCCAAGCATAAAAGTTTTGTTGCGGCGGGAAAGGTACTGGGTATTACCGGGCCGGCGGCAAGCAAACAGGTGATGCTGCTGGAAGATGAGCTGGGCGCTAAATTATTGCACCGAACCACCCGCGTGGTGACGCTTACCGATGAAGGTGCGCTGTATTACGAGCGAGCGCGTCTGGCGATTGAGGAGTTGCAGGACGCAGCTGATGCGCTGCGTGATGTGAAATCGATCCCCAAAGGCCTGCTGAAAATCAGCGCGCCGCTGAGTTTTGGCCATCAGCATTTGCTGCCGGCACTCTCAGGCTTTGCGGTAAAATACCCTGAAATACAGATGGATGTTTCACTCGAAGACCGCACGGTGGATGTAGTGGCCGAAGGCTTTGACGTTGCGATTCGTATCGGCGTGATCAAGGATTCCAGCCTGACCATGAAACCGCTCGCCGAGTGCCCGATCGTGGCGGTTGCTTCGCCCAAATACCTAAAGCAAAACCCACCCATCAAAACACCCGCTGACTTAAAGGCGCATCGCATGATTGGTTATGCATTGGCCGGCAGCGCGGTGGAGTGGCGCTATCAGCAACGCAAAGGCAAAACCGGAAGCATCAAAGCGGAGTGTGCATTTCGCTCGAATACCGCAGAGATGATGTTGCAGGCAGCGTTGGACGGCGTGGGTATTGCGCTGTTGCCGGGTTTTACGGTGGCAACCTATCTTAAGTCTGGCAAGCTGTTGCGCGTGCTTAAAGACTATGAGTCTTACCCCCGCAGGCAAATCGTAGCGCTCATGCCGCCAGATCGGCACAGATCGCTCAAAGTGAAACTATTTATCGAATGGCTTGCCAGTGCCTGCAAAGCCATTCCGCTGGAGATTGATCATGTAAGATAGTGCTAGGCTTTACGCTAATAGGTCCAGTGATACTTTAATCGCCATTTTAGGCTTTTGAGTTTATACGCAATTTAGCAGTTTTGACTAACATTATGATAAATATTATGCAGATAAAATTCTCAATTCAATTTGAAAGCATACAGTGATTGATTTTGACAAACTTAAACAGGAACTAGCCATTGCCAAAGAACGACAGCAAGTGGCTGAGAGGCATGCACAGGAGTTAGCCAAAGCTAATCAAGCACTGCAAGCAACAATTGATGCGATGAGCGAAATCACCCATCCAGATCAAATTGTACCTCGCGTATTAGAAATTGCTGCTAAAACGTTTAACTCTAAAAGTTGTGCGGTGTTTAAGAATTCTCCATCTGGCAGAATTTGGCTACAATACTGGTTCTCCGACGATAGAATTTATTTGCCAGAAGAGATGCTTCAACTTGATCCACAGAAATTTGCCCTTGTGCGTATGTTGGCTGGTGGATTTGAGGCACCTGATGATTACCTCGGCGGGCCAACTGCAGATGTGATTGGTCCCGTTCTGCTTGACCACGTTGCAGGCACATCCGTTGCAGAGTTTGACACGTTTGCCCAAAGTGTGGGATGGGACATGGAACTCAATATCGGTGTCGCCTCCAAGGGCATTCGTGCATTTACCTTATGTATTTATCGTGGGCGCGAATATCCATTTACCGAACAGGAAGTGATTCTGGGTGAAGCGCTAGCGAAACAGCTCGGGCTTGCTATGGAAACCTGCCGTTTGATTGAGGAAGCGCGTCAGGCAGCTATTGTGCGCGAGCGCGAACATATTGCACGTGAAATTCACGATACGCTAGCGCAGGGATTCACGGCAATTCTGATTCACTTAAAAACCTTGCGCAAACAACTTTCATTTCCTCCTGATGCGATTGATACACTGGATACGTTGCAGCATGTGGCGCAGGATAACCTCATTGAAGCTCGCCGCTCCTTATGGAAGCTGAGGCCGCGAGTGTTAAGCCAAGGCAATATCGTTGATGGCCTCAGGAGGTTGATTGATTCGGCCGGGCGCGCGGGCGATATGAAAATCGATCTGACGATAGATCCGAGAATTCACGCTATTCCTGATAAGGTTGAGGACGAACTAATCCGCATTGCACAGGAAGCACTACAGAATGCGCTACGCTATGGCGAAGGAACGGAAATTACTATTGAACTTCAGGCGATGGATCTTCAAGGTATCAACTTAAGCATCCGCGACAATGGGCGCGGCTTTAACACAAATGCCGTCACGCCAGGTTATGGTCTTATCGGGATGCGCGAGCGCGCGGACTACATTGGTGCCGCGATGACCATCATTTCTGAACCGGGATATGGCACGCAAATCATCGTTTCGTGGATGCCACCTCAACCCAACCAAGGATCGCTTGATGGCAACTAAAGAGACATTCAAGGTGCTGGTGGCCGATGATCACGCTATTTTTCGCAAAGGTCTGGTGGCCTTACTCAAACAAGTTCCGGATTTTATCGTAGTAGCGGAGGCCAAAGATGGCAAGGAAGCGGTTGAGCTTTACAGGAAGCACCAACCGGATATTGCACTTCTGGATTTAGAAATGCCAAAGCTGCGAGGTGTGGATGCTATTAAAGCCATTCATGCCATTGATGAAGAAGCCAAAATCATCATCCTAACCACCTTCGATATGGATGAGGAT
>CAZFOM010000040.1:9339-11213 GCA_964520155.1 uncultured Rickettsiales bacterium | reverse complement strand
ATGAGGATATTCAGGATGCGCTGAAAGCAGGCGCGAAATCCTATTTGCTCAAGGATGTCGATGCGGATGATCTGGTATTTACCATGCGGCAAGTTATGGCTGGCAAAACCTTTGTGCCGCCGCAGGTGGCTGCCAAGTTGGCACAAAGGCTAACGCAATTACAACTCACAGCGCGTGAACATGGGGTGCTGAAACTCGTTGCCGAGAAATCCATGTCAAACAAAATGATTGCCGATCAGCTTGGCATCAGTGAAGCCACTGTTAAAACACACCTTACCAATTTGTTCGAAAAGCTCGGCGTCACAAGCCGCACCGAAGCCATTGCAGTAGCTGCGAGGAGAGGCTTGGTACGGATCAAATAACTCAAACTAAAGTCGTAGATATTTCTCCTTACAATCGCTGGGAAAAAACAAGACCTATCGCCAATGGCTTTAGGTCATGCTTTCGTTATGATCGGATGGTTTGTTAAAGGCTGTCGTCTTGTGCGCCACCCCTTGAAAAAAGTGACGAAAAATATGCCACACGACATCGCATCTGCGCTATTGCCTGCTAAACCTTATCAACAATACGTCAGTAGCTGTGTCTTCTGCAAAAAAAGCCAGTACCCATCCAAAATTCTTTTCTTCGAAGGTTCAATTAGTAGCAACTTGAGTAAAGGATCACCCTATCATCTTATTTTTGTAAATACCGATATGGGCACCAGCATGACAGGCGTGATTAAGACACAAGACATAGCGGTGAAGACTCTTGAGGTTAAGCCGGGGCAGATCAGCGGAATTATCCCCTCAGGCGCACCTATCCACGTGGATTTGAAAGGATCAGGCAAACACGCTGTCGTCTGTTTTCATAAAAATATCATTGATAAAAAAGCAATAGAAGTATCGGGCGGCACCTATAATCACGCCTCGTTCAATCACATACAGCCAACGGATTCGCCTTTGCTTGTGTCGGTGCTTCGTGAGATTGAATCATCGCTGATATCTAAAAAAAATGGCTTTACGCAGCTTTATAATGAATCACTCTATGAACTCGCCATTGCCAAAATCCTGAAGCATTACTCCACGCTCAGCCATGAGCTTACGGCTTACAAAACGCATAGCCCCGCGCAAATGAAATTGGTGATTGATTATATTTATGAGCATATTGGTGAAGACCTAAAGGTGAAAGATATGGCCAAGATTATCGGCGTCAGCCCGTTTCACTTCTCGCGTCTTTTCAAATCCTATACCGGCAGCCCGCCGCACCAATATATTATGCAGGTACGTATTGAACGCGCTAAGGAAATGTTGCTCGCTGGAACCTATGCAATGAGCGACATCGCTTATTCGCTGGGCTTGTCCTCACAATCGCATTTTAACTCATTTTTCAAGCAGCATAGCGGCAGAACCCCGCAGCAATTTATTGCTGATAGTAAGTAATCGCAGGTTTTTGACACGCCGCGCAGGAATATGGAAGAGGTAAGAAAAATTAGCCTCTAAGACTCACACTCCTAATTATTGGGTTTGAGTCATGGAAAAATCATTCTCTACCGAAATTTATGCGCCCATCGATGTCATCTGGGAGATGATGATCTCGGCGGTGGATCGTCCTCAGCATTACATGCCGGTGATTGATGATTTCAGCATCATTGCGGAGCGCGAGGATGGTTGTGATCGTAAAATGGTCATTCGTTCTGCTGAGTTTATCGATAAAATCACCGCTGATGATGATAATTACAGCATTCGCCATGAATTACACAGTGGGCCTGACCTGAACTGCGTGGTCACGGAATCCCTCAAGATCACAAGCAAAGATACGGTGAAACTCGAAATCAGCGCGAGTTGCCAAAAATCATCCGCCTTTTCCGAAGTGCAAAAAGCCTATGTGAATGAGGG
>CAZFOM010000040.1:7362-9329 GCA_964520155.1 uncultured Rickettsiales bacterium | reverse complement strand
CCGCTATTCGCATCAAGTTCGAAGCCGAGGAATTCTGGCTAGGGAATGCACATGCCGTGACAAAAAACGCCATTGCCAATCAAAAGAAAGGATAATCCATGACCAACAAAGCCCCTCTTTTTACCGCCGCAAATTCCGCTTTATTGCTGATTGATCATCAGGTCGGCACCATGCAGCTGATTAAAAACCTGCCGCTGGAGCATGTTAAAAAAGTAACGCTGGCACTGGCTAAAGCCGCTAAGATACTAAACCTGCCAGTGGTCCTCACCTCCTCTCAGGAAGAGCGGCTGCAAGGGCCGCTGATGCCTGAGCTGCAGCAGATTCTGCCGGAAGCCTTTGAAAAACGCGTGAAGCGCGCCGGCATTGTGAATGCGTGGACGGACGCAAACTTCAAAAAAGCCGTTGAAGCCACAGGCCGCAAGCACCTGATCATGGCAGGGGTTACCACCGATGTGTGCCTTGTTTACCCCTCCATCAGCGCCGTGGAAGAAGGCTATAAGGTGCAGGCAGTGATGGACGCATCCGGCTCGCCTTACGAGCTTTCCGAGGACATGTCGCGCCGCCGCATGCAGGATGCCGGCGTAGTACTCACCGCCACCAACACGATGATTGCCGAACTGGCGCAGGATTGGAGCACACCGCACGGCCAGCAACTCATCCAGCTGCTGTTCACGGATGTGCTGCCGAGCATTCAGTCAAAGGGCAAAGCAGCTTAGTGGGGCGGTCATGAAAAAGTTGAGTGCATTATTACTTCCCCTGTTTCTCATATCTGTCAGCGCCTCTGCGCATGAATCCGGAAGCGGGCATCATGACCATTTGCCAAAAACAGCAACAGATGAGCCTATTCCTGAGAAAGGGTATCTTGTCCGCCCTGTGAAAGATAATTTATACTTGGTCACAGAGGGCGTTTATCAGGCAATGTTTCTGGTAACCAAAGAGGGCGTGGTGGTAGTCGATGCCCCACCAAGCATTGGAGATAAGCTACTAGCGGCGATTAAGGAAACCACAGACAAGCCTGTTACCCACCTGATCTACACCCATTCGCACTCCGATCATATCGGTTCAGCATCTATGTTTGATGCTTCGGTAAAAAAGATTGCCCATGTCCTAACCAAAGAGCGTCTGGAGCGTGTTGCGGATAGCCGTCGTCCGTTACCTGACGAAACCTTTGATAGTGACAAAACGCTGACCATCGGCGAGGAAAAAATCGAGCTAAGTTATAAGGGAAACAGCCATGAGCCTGGCAATAGCTTTGTTTATTTCCCGCGTCACAAAACACTGATGCTGGTGGATGTAGTCTATCCCGGCTGGGTACCATTTACCAATCTTGGCATGACTGAAGATGTAGGCGGATACATCGCTGCGCATCAGCAGATCATGCAATATGATTTTGAGCATTTTATCGGCGGACACATCAGTCGCCCTGGCACACGCAAGGACGTAGAAACAGCTATTGCCTATTTGCGTGATCTCAAAAAATCGGCTGAGGAGGCGCACAAGGAAGTCGATTTTATGGCTTCCGCACAGAAAACCGGATTCACAGATAAGTGGAAAATGGTCAAAGGCTATCAAGATGCTATTGCAGATGCTTGTACCAAAAAGATGCTTGCAAAGTGGGATGGTAAATTGGGCGGTGCCGCCACGAACACGCCGACGCACTGCTGGATCATGCAGGAGCATCTCTACATTAACGGCCAGAAAGACTTTTAACTCATCAAGGAAAGAATCATGACAAAAACTCCATACACAGAGAAATTAACATCAGATAACTGCGCTATGCTGCTGATTGACCATCAGACTGGCACCATGCTTGGCGTGCAGGATATCCGCTTAGATCAGTTCCGTTCCAACGTGCTGGCGCTCGCTAAAACCGCAAAGGCGCATAATCTGCCTACCGTTTTAACTGCCTCTTATGAAGAAGGCCCAAACGGCCCGCTGATGCCGGAGCTATTAGAGATGTTCCCTAC
>CAZFOM010000040.1:0-7352 GCA_964520155.1 uncultured Rickettsiales bacterium | reverse complement strand
ACCTTACATCAAGCGCCCAGGGCCGATCGATGCATTCGACGATCCAGAATTCGAAAAAGCAGTTAAGGCAACGGGTCGAAAAAAACTCATCATGGCAGGTGTCACTACTGACGTATGCCTTTATTTCCCTGTTATGAGCGCACTTGCCAAAGGTTATGAAGTTTTTGCAGTTTACGATGCGTCTGGCTGCTGGGACATGATGTCTGAGCTAACCTCCTGCATGCGCATGACTCAGGCCGGAGCAGTGGTCTGTAACTGGGCGGTGGTCTGTGCAATGTTGCAAGCCGACTGGCGAAAGCAGGAGACGGCTGGCAAAACGCTGGAGATTTTTGGTGCACATCTGCCTTTTTACGGCATGCTCTCCAATAATCAGCAATACACGCAAAACGCAGCAAAAAAGGCGGCGTAACCATGACCAGTCAACGCATTGGCAGTGGCATTCTTCTATTCTCACTCCTTACGACTGTATTGATTGTCGCAGCTGCCGATGTGTTTAACCAAACACATCTGTTCAATCGCGATTGGCCGCCGCATGCGCGGTTTCATATCGGCATGCAATTTACCGCACTGGTTCTGATCAGCCTTTATTCTTTCATTGGCTGGCGGAATAGAGACTGGAATCGTGCGGCGATTGCTCCTATCACGTTCTGGCCGGGTCTTTTCGTCGCGTGGATGATTCCCGGCACCAGCCCTTACGCTGCACCGGCACTCGAGGAAATGGGCTTTGCGATTAATCTGGTCATCGCAGGCGTCTGGACTGGTTTGACCGCGCTCGGATGGAAATTGGCAAAGCATTAATATGAACAACATTACCAACCAAACTACTTAACCACTAACCTTGAAGGAGAATACTATGCCTAAAGCGTCACCAACCCCCGGTAAAACACTGCTGAACCCCAGCAACCACACCCTTATCATGATCGACCACCAATCGCAGATGGCGTTTGCCACCAAGTCGATTGATGCGGTGAACCTGCGCAATAATGCAGGGTTGGTTGCAGCTGCAGCGAAGGAATTCAAAGTAGCCACCATCCTCACCACCGTGGCTGAGAAAACCTTCTCTGGCCCGATTTTCAACGAAATTAAAGAAGTGTTCCCGAACGAAGAAATTATCGACCGCACCACGATGAACACCTGGGAAGACAGCCGCATCACCGATAAAGTAAATAAATTCAGCAAAGATAAAGTCGTAATCTGCGGCCTGTGGACGAGCGTATGCATCGTTGGCCCCACGCTTTCGGCGATTGATCAGGGCTATGAAGTCTATTTCATCGCCGATGCGTGTGGCGATGTGTCTGAAGAAGCCCATCAGCGCGCCTGCGAGCGGATGATTCAGGCCGGTTGCCGCCCCATGACCAGCCTGCAATATATTCTAGAATTGCAACGCGACTGGGCACGCGGTGAAACCTACAACGAAACCGTTGCCAACTCGATCAAGTTCGGTGGCGCGTATGGCCTTGGCCTCATCTATGCCAAAACCATGTTTGGCGGTCATGAAGGCAAAGCAGCCGCTTAATGGATAAACTGGGGGTGCTTAACAAGCACCCCCAACTTTTTGAGGCGCATATGTCTGAAATCACCCGCAGAGAATTTGTCAAAACATCGGCGCTTTTGGGCGCCGGATTAGCACTTGGAGGCCTTCCTATGTCCGCACTCGCATCACTGGATAAAACGCCCGATACCATTCTTCGCGGCGGCACATTCACCACGCTGGATGCAGCGAATCCGAGTGCCACCGCCGTTGCGATTGTGGATGGTATCTTTACCGCTGTGGGAAGTGATGATGAGGTGATGAAACTTGCTGGCAGCCAAACCAAAGTGATTGACCTGAAGGGCAGGCGCATCATCCCCGGATTGAATGATTCGCACACCCATCTCATTCGCGGCGGCCTGAATTATCTGATGGAGCTGCGCTGGGATGGCGTGAATGACCTCTCCACCGCCATGGCCATGCTGAAGGCGCAGGTCGCCATTACCCCGCCGCCGCAATGGGTGCGCGTGGTGGGCGGCTTTACCGAGCATCAATTTGCAGAAAAACGGCTGCCTACCCTCGAAGAGATTAATGCGATTGCGCCGGAGACTCCTGTATTTATTTTGCATCTCTATGACCGCGCGATTCTCAATCAGGCGGCGCTGCGCGCAGTAGGCTACACCAAAGATACACCCAACCCGCCAGGCGGCGAAATTCAGCGCGATAGCGCGGGCAATCCCACCGGCCTGCTCATTGCCCGCCCGAATGCGATGATACTTTATGCCACGCTCGCCAAAGGCCCTAAGCTGAATCCGGAAGATCAGGTCATCTCTACGCGCCACTACATGCGCGAATTGAACCGCCTTGGTATTACCAGCGTGATTGATGCGGGCGGCGGATTTCAGAACTATCCGGACGATTACCAGATCATCCAGAAACTGGCCAATGACGATAAGCTCACCGTGCGTATCGCTTACAATCTTTTCACCCAGAATAAAGGCAAGGAGCTGGAAGATTTCCAGAGCTGGGCGAAGATGGTGAAGCCCGGGCAAGGCAGCCCGATGTTCCGCCATAACGGTGCGGGCGAAATGCTGGTGTTTTCGGCGGCGGATTTTGAAGATTTCCGTGAGCCACGACCGGAGCTTCCCGCTTCGCTGGAAGATGAGCTCTATGCGGTGACCAAACATCTCGCCGAAAACCGCTGGCCATTTCGTATCCATGGCACGTATGACGAATCCATCTCGCGCTTTCTCGATGTCTTTGAGCGCGTGAATGCTGAGGTGCCGTTTGATGGGCTGCACTGGATCATCGACCATGCCGAAACCATCAGCCAGCGTAGTATTGACCGTGTGAAAGCGCTCGGCGGCGGCATCGCCATTCAGCACCGCATGGCCTATCAGGGCGAAGAATTTATCAACCGCTACGGCGAAAAAGCGGCAGAGAATACGCCGCCAGTTTCGCGCATGCTGGAATCCGGCGTGCCGGTGGGCATGGGTACCGATGCCACTCGCGTGGCGAGCTACAACCCATGGGTTGGCATGTACTGGCTGGTGACGGGTAAAACCGTGGGCGGCACACGGCTGTATCCTTCCGCGCGGCGCATCAGCCGCGAAACGGCGCTCAGGCTTTATACCGAAGGTTCGGCGTGGTTTTCCAGCGAGCAAGGGCGCAAAGGCGCAATTAAGGTGGGGCAATATGCCGACCTTGCAGCGCTCGACCGCGACATGATGCATATTCCTGAAGATGATATCAAAGATATTCGCTCGGTGCTGACCATGGTGGGCGGCAAGGTGGTGTATGCGGATAGCGATTTTACGCAGCTTGCGCCGCCGGTGCTGCCAATATCGCCGGACTGGTCGCCGGTGAAAACGTACGGCGGCTATCAGCATGCAGCAGCAGCGATTCCGCATGCGGCAATGGCGCTGGCGTGTGGTTGCAAAACAAGCTGCAACGTGCATGGCCATGCCCACGGCAAGGCCTATACTCACAGCGCCCCCGTGCGCGATTTAAAAACATTCTGGGGCGCGCTTGGCTGCGCGTGCTTTGCATGAAACGCAGCAGCATATTTTGCCTCACTGCGATTGCTGGCTTCATCGATACTCTCACCTTTGTGATGGTGGGCGGCTTGTTTGCCGCGCATGTGACGGGCAACTTTGTGGTGTTTGGTGCTTCGCTGGCAGGAAGCCCCAGCGAGCATGACTATCTGAAGCTCGCTGCCTTTCCGGTATTTGTGCTGGCGGTGATGGTGGGGGCGGCGATATTTGGCGCAACACGCGCAAAAAAATTTGGTGGCACGCCGCTTCTACTGCTGCTTCAAGCCATACTGTTTGCAGGCGTAGCGGCGGGCGTGTATGTTGATGGGTCATTCATCACGCTTTACGCGCTGGCGCTGGTGGCAGCGATGGGGCTGCAGAATTCACTGCATCGTTATGTGCCCGGGCCGATGACGACCGTCATGACCGGCACCGTCATGAACTGGTCAGCCGCCAAAGCGGAAAAATTCTTCAAACTTCCGGTGCCCGAAACCAAAGCCCCCAGTGGCAAGCCCATGACCGGATGGATGATTGCCTGCTTTGCCGCTGGCTGCGCGCTGGCGGGGTTTGCGGCAAAAGAACTTGGGCTTGCGGCCTGCGGGGGTGCGGCACTGCTACTGCTTGTTCTGACCATCTCCGAAATCTATTCAAAAAGTGAGGCATCCGCATGAAAGCGTTGATTGGGCTTTTGCTGGCGTTTGCGATTGGCGCTTTCTGCCGTTATTCAGGCGTGCCTGTACCCGCACCGCCAGTGATTGAGGGCGCGCTTTTGGTGCTGGCAATGACGCTTGGTTACTTAATTGCCGATAAAATCGCGCAGCGAAAATCAACCACCAAACATCTTTGCGGCGGACCTACCGGCAAACCCCAAAGCCATAAGGAGCAACCATAATGGAAATGCTTCTCATCGGTATCGCGCTTGGACTTACAATAGGCTTTTGTTGCCGCTGGTTTGATATTCCGCTGCCGTCACCGCCGAATTTGGTCGGGGCGCTGCTGGTGGTGTTCATGACGCTGGGATTCATGTCCACTGATTGGCTGATGGCAACGCAGATGGCCGTTTCTGAACAAACTATGACAAGAGAGAATCAACCATGAAAAAAATAATCGTGCCTGTAGTTGCTGTCGGTGCTCTTGCGGGCTGGTGGTTCTGGTCAGGTGATAATGCTGATCAACAGCAGAATGGCTTGCCGGTGGTGGCCATGTCGGCGCCTAAAAAGCAGCTGCTTACTGAGTGGGATGAATATACAGGCCGATTTGTGGCGACCGAGCGTGTGGAAATCCGCTCGCGCGTGAGTGGTTATCTGGCAGAAATCCGCTTTCAGGATGGCCAGAATGTTGCGCAGGGTGATACGCTATTTATCATTGATCAGCGCCCCTTTAAAATCGCGCTGGAGCGCGCTGAGGCGGATTATGATCTGGCCAGCAAAGAGCTGGAGCGCACACGTGGCCTTCGCGCCTCCGGCAGCGTGTCCCAGCAGGAATTTGACCGCAGAACGCAGGAATTCAGGCGTGCCAAGGCTTCTCTTGATGAAGCAAAACTCAATCTGGAGTTCAGCGAAGTGAAGTCACCCGTCAGCGGCAGAGTGAGCCGCAACCGCGTGGATAGTGGTAACCTCATCACCGGCGGCGATCTGAACGCCACGCTGCTGACCACCGTGGTCGCTGAAGATCCCATCCATTTTTATTTCGAGGCGAGCGAACAGGAACTGCTCAAATACATAAGGCTGGATCAGGAGGGCAAACGTCAGAATTCCCGGAAAGACAGCAAGGAAGTCTGGGTTAAGCTTCAGGATGAAAAAGAATTCACCCACAAGGGCCGCATGGATTTTGTCGATAATGAGGTGGATCGTGCGACCGGCAGTATTCAGGGGCGCGCCGTGTTTGATAACCCGAACGATATTTTGCTGCCGGGTTTGTTTGGTCGTCTGCGTATTGCTGGTAGCGGCGAATATGAAGCGCTGCTCATTCCTGAAGAAGCGATTGCCACCAACCAGAACCAGAAGATTGTTTTTACCCTCGACAAAGATAACACCGTGACACCGCGTCCGGTGGTGCTGGGGCCGCTGTATGATGGCACATGGCGTATTGTACGCTCGGGGCTGAGCGAGCAGGATCAGATTGTCTGGAACGGGCTGGCACGCATACGCCCGGGCATTAAAGTAACGCCGCAGCCATTGCAGCAAACACAGGCTGAAGCACCTGCCACCACGCAAACGCAGGAGCAGGCACAGTGAAATTTCCGCATTTCTTTATTGATCGCCCGATTTTTGCCAGCGTCATCTGGATCATCACGCTGATTATCGGCACCATCAGCTACCTTGCGCTGCCCGTGGAGCAATATCCTGAAGTTGCACCGCCCACCATTGTGGTAACAGCGAATTACCCCGGCGCAAATGCCGAAACGGTGGCGAAAACCGTTGCTACCCCGCTGGAGCAGGAAATTAACGGCGTGGAAAATATGCTCTATTTTTCCTCGCAATCCAACAATGACGGCTCGATGTCGCTCACCATCACCTTCAAGCTGGGCACGGATTTAGATACAGCGCAGGTGCTGGTGCAGAACCGCGTGGCGATTGCCGAGCCGAGACTGCCCGAGGAAGTGCGCCGTCGTGGTGTGATCACGCGCAAAAACTCGCCTGATCTGATGATGGTTGTGAATCTGTTTTCGCCGGACGCTACCTATGACCAGACCTTCATCGCCAATTATGCCACGCTGCAACTGCGCGACCGTTTGCTGCGCATTGATGGCGTGGGTGATATCCGGCTATTTGGCGCCAGCGAATATTCGATGCGTATCTGGCTGGATCCGGATCGTATTGCCTCGCTTGGCATGACAGCAGGCGACGTGCTTGCCGCGCTGCGCGCTAAAAACGTGCAGGTTGCCTCCGGCACCCTTGGGCAGCAACCAGCGGATAAGCAAATGGCTTTTGAGCTGAATGTGCAGACGCAGGGGCGGCTGATTAATCCCGAAGAATTCGCCGAGATCGTGGTGAAATCGACCGATGATGGCCGTGTGGTGCGCGTGCGCGATATTGGCCGGGTGGAACTGGGCGCAGAGAGCTATGGCACACGTGGTTATCTGGGTAAAAATAAAGCCATCGCGCTGCCGGTGTTTCAGCGCCCGGGCACGAACGCGCTGGAAACGGCCGAGGCCATTCAAACCGCCATGGCGGAAATGGCCGAAAAATTCCCGCCCGGCCTTGCTTATGATATCGCCTATAACCCGACCGTATTCGTCCAGCAATCGATCAACGCGGTCTATAAAACCATTCTCGAAGCGATTGTGCTGGTGGTGCTCGTCATCATCCTGTTTTTGCAGAACTGGCGTGCCTCCATCATTCCGATTGTGGCGATTCCGCTATCGCTGATTGGCACGTTTGCGGTGATGTCTGCGCTGGGTTTTTCGCTCAATAACCTTACGCTGTTTGGGCTGGTGCTGGCGATTGGTATTGTGGTGGATGATGCCATCGTGGTCGTGGAAAATATGGAACGGCTGATGAGCAAAGGCATGAAAGTGCGCGAGGCCGCCCATCAGACCATGGATGAGGTCGGCAGCGCGCTGGTGGCTATCGGGCTCGTGCTGGTGGCGGTGTTTCTACCAACGGCGTTCATTCCGGGCATTTCCGGCCAGTTCTTCCAGCAGTTCGGCATTGTGGTGGCGGTAGCCACTGCGTTTTCAGTGGCGATCTCGCTCACCTTAAGCCCGGCGCTGGCGGCGCTGCTGCTAAAAGAACATAGCGCAGGCCATGCGCAGGCACAGACACATCGTCTGAACCCCATGCCCTGGGTTTATTCAAGATTTAACCGGTTTATGGATGGCTTCTCTGAGCGCTTTGGCCGCAGCG
>CAZFOM010000039.1:8051-14819 GCA_964520155.1 uncultured Rickettsiales bacterium | reverse complement strand
ACCATTAACCATCAACTATTAACCATCAACCACCCTCTACCAACCGATTCACCATCTGTTGCAAACCAATCTGACGTACGCGTTTGAGGCGCTCTGCCTGCAGAATGCTGATCACGTTATTCAGAGTTTGCTCAAGTTCGGTATTGATCAGCACATAGTCGTATTCCTCCCAATGGCTGATCTCGGATGCGGCTTTCGTCATCCGTTTTTTGATGGTCGCCATGGAATCCTGCGCGCGTGTGGTAAGCCGTCGCTCCAGCTCGCGCATCGACGGCGGCAGAATGAATACGCTCACCAGATCCGCGCGCGCCTTCTGTGCAAGCTGGCGTGTGCCCTGCCAGTCAATATCAAACAGCACATCCGTGCCGTGACTCAGTTTTTCTTCCACATAATGCCGCGGCGTGCCGTATTTATTTTCAAATACGGTGGCGTGCTCAAGCAGTTCATGGTTGGCAGCCATTTGCGCAAAACGTTCCTGAGAGACGAAGTGGTAATCCTTACCTTCGACCTCGCCCGGGCGGATCGGCCGCGTGGTGACCGATACCGAAAGCTGGATTTCCATATCGCGCTCGAGCATTTTTCGCGAAATCGTGGTCTTGCCTGCGCCTGAAGGCGAGGACAACACAAACATCAAACCACGGCGTTTAAGTGGAGGCTGCAACATCGTAAAATCCTAATGCAGCAGCACTGCTTTCACAAGTGCGAATCGATTATGGATTCACATGCGAGGTAATACCCTCAAGCAGTTTTGCAAGTTCCACGTTGTGCGGAAAATGTGCAACATATTCCCCGTCTGGATTCATGAGATACATGAAACTCGAATGGTCAATCAGGTATTCTTTTCCATCAGGTGAGGTTTGCCGCACTTGCGAATAAACGCGGTAACGGTCGCGTGCTTCGCGCACCTGCTCTTTGGTGCCGGTCAGGCCGATGAAGTCGGGTGAATAGTCGTCGAGCCATTTTTTCATGCGCTCGGGTGTATCGCGCTCGGGATCGAGCGTGACAAAAATCGGATGGATGTTGGCGCGGCTTTGTGCATCAAGCTGTTTCATCGCTTCGCTCATGGTGTGCGCAGCGATCAAACACACATCCGGACAATTGGTGAAACCGAAGAAAATCAGCATCCATTTGCCGCGGTAGGTTTGATCCGTGACGGCCTCACCGTTCTGATTGATGAGCGAGAAGGTTCCTCCGATCTGCGCCTGACCCGATGAGACGACGGGTTGGTTTTCACCCGCCGGTGTTTTAGGCTGCAAGATGAAGAAACTTGCGGCAGCGATCAGCAAAACAACAATTAATGGTATATATTTCATATGGATATCGTATTTAGAATTATTTTTATATCTAGGATCTGCCGCTTTTAGCGCATTCTTTTTTTAATGTGAATCAAATTCCTAGTAACAAAAAATATCAAAGTATATCAATATATTAATTCGTTTCCATCAGACACTGTTCTTAATTACAACACTACTGAAGAAAAGCGACGGATTTCCTCAATAGATACAATAAATTAACCATTTGTTAAGTTTGACCCCATCAAAATTAACCACTATAATGTAGGAAGTAATGACAGGTTAGTCATTTCAGTTTGGAAACAGGTAGTAGGCATATGATACCCACTGTATCATTACCCGTAGTGCAGGCACCGAATCCGGTGCAGACGTCGTTTTTTACCGGCGTTCCATCGGATGCCGCGATAGGGCGTATTCCATTCCAATCGGTTCCGGCGACCATTGCGGTTGCGGAAGTAAATAATCAGTCGAGAGGAAACGGTCAGGGACGGCAGGCATTTTCTTCGACTCCCTCTGCTGCCGAGATACGCAATGCGGCGATCACACAGTTTTATTCAGGGCAAGCATCGTCATCCGCTGGTGTTGGCTTCTCCTCACTATTCCTTGCGCAGTTATTCGGACAATCGAATGCACAATCCGGATCGTTGATGCAGTCGTTCCTCGGTTCGTTTTCGCCCACGCAATCGCTCGACTACGAAACCATGATGGCGTTCAGCCGCATCAAATACAAACCGAGCAATGCGTCTGCTCCGCGTGTGGATACGACGCCGCAACCGATCACCCAGCCCTTAGACACTCCGGCAAATGCGCAGCGCACGCAGCAAATCAGCGCCATGCAGCAGGCGATCCGTGAGTTCCAGACGAATAACAGCAGCAGCGATTTCATCAGCCGCATGAGCCAATCGCAGTCGAATCCTGTACTCGGTCTGGTGAGCCAAATGCTGGGACAGTCCAAGCCGCAGCCGCAAAAAACCCTAGGGCTTCCTGTCTCGCTGATACGCAACTCGCAAGGCGCGAGTTCATATGCTGCGACGATGGAGCGTAACGCCGTAAATCTCGTGCGTAACAATACGCCTCAGATAAGGGTAGAACTTTAACTCGGTACCGCGATAGCGGGAAATTCCCCTTTCAGCAACGCGTCACCCACCTCAGGGTCGGATAGTCGGGCGCGAACTTTCAGCACATCGTCACACAACGCTTTCAGTGCATTCGGAACGGGCTCCGTTTTTCCATACACGTTGCGGCGCAACGCTTCTTCGAGCGAACGCGTCCCCAAAAATGCTTCATCATAGGCGTGGATGCGGCCATAAAGCGCTTCCGACATCTGGCGCATACGCTTGGGCACACCGGTGTCGCTCACGCCCATCTCACGCAGGTTACGATCCATATCCTCGAAAAACACTTCGCTTAGATGCTGGCAGAATTCCGGTTGCGATTCGCGCAGGCGCGAAAGAACCTGATACAGATGCAAGACCAGCACTTCAAACCGCCCATCGAGCGAATCCTCTACCCCTGCCAACGTGTAGAAAAAAGGATTTCGTGCCCGCTCCACCAATGCTATATACAGGCGTCTTGCGTAGCTGCGCAGGGCGTCTTCCTCTACAAGGCGTTTACCCAGAAACCGCTTAAAAGTGTCAATGATCATGAGTGTGGCTGTTTTTCTTCATCCATTTAGGCGCAACGAACGCGTTATGCAAGCGCTGCTGCTATGTGCGCTGCTGCTAGTGATATCCGCCTGCACGCCGATTGTGGATAACCGCGGCCATAAATGGGATACGCCCGTCAAGGAGCTGATCACCGAAAAAGTGACTACGCGCGACGAGGTACGCGAAAAACTCGGATCGCCCTCGACTCAATCGACCTTCGGCGAAGAAACCTGGTACTACATCACGGCTACGAAAAAAAGCAGAGGCATTCTCTCGCCCGAAATCACGGAGCAGGATGTGACCCGCATCACGTTTGATCCCACAGGCGTGGTGGCCGCCGTATCTCAATACACACTAAAAGATGGTCAAGAAATCCCGATTGTAAGCCGCGAAACCCCGACCGAAGGACACTCACTGGGATTTGTGGAGCAGATCCTTGGCAATATCGGTCGCTTCAACAAACAGCAGGGAAGTTCCACGGATAACCGGCGTGGTAGAAGGTAGTTGAGTGCGTTAGTCCACAGATTCAAAAGCGATTTCCGTCGCGATCGTATCGGAGACATGCAGCACGCTATAGGTATCCACGCTGTCACCGTGCGGTTTTGCCGCAGATTTGGCATCTAACCACAGGCTGTAGCGCACAATTTCCCACCGGTCAGAATCAAAAGCCACACAACGGAAATACAGTGCTTTATGCTGAATCAATGCCGTGTGTTCGGCGCGTTCCGCTTTAATGGCATCTTCGAGGCGCACTTCCGGCGCGATGATGTCCGTTTCTTTAATGGCATACGTCGGAATAATCGTTTTGTTACCATAGCCCTTATCCAGCGTGAACCAGGTGCGCACGCGCGGGCGGGAGAAATCTCGAATCACCCCATGGAACAAATCGTCAAACAGAAAATTTTGCGCTTCCTCCACCTCCGACCAGATATAAAACGGGGCGTAAATTTTATCGGCTTCATCGAGGAGGTAAGATTTGTGCGAAAGCCCGGGCAGGTTTTCAAACAGTTTGCTTCGGCGCTCCACACGTTGGCGGATGAGTCCCAGATCATAGTTATCGGGGAGCTGAATAGAGTATTGCATCGCAAGCATAAGTCGTTCCGTTTCTAGCGATTGCTATGTTGTTTTTGTATTATCGAGGTAGGCCTGTATGCTGTATTGAGAATATCCGTGCAAGAGGATTTTTATGCTGCAGTGCAGCGTTAAAAATGCTGATACCCCTGATGGGTGAGGTGGATGACTTTTCCGTCGCGATCAAGATAAATCGCTTTTTCTTTAGTGATGCTGCCAATGACGGTGAGTGGTACACCGCTTCGCTGAGACAGAGCGGGTAGTTCGGTTGCGCGCTGTGGCGGCAGAGTAAACAGCAGTTCATAATCATCCCCGCCCGCAACGATATCTTCAAACGTGAGACTTCCGGCGAGAAACAGTTTTCTGACTGCTGAGGATAGCGGAATATGCTCGAAATGCACCACGGCGCCTACGCCTGAGGCATGGCAGAGATGATGCAGATCCTGCATCAACCCATCCGATATATCCATACTGGCGGAGGCAACGCCTCGAAGCATTTGCCCTAATTCGACGCGCGGATGCGGTATACGGTAGCGCTCTACCAGATAGGCTTTTTCCACCGCGGAAATCGCATCGGACTGGCTGGAAAGCAGTTTAAGCCCCGCGCTGCTTTCACCAAGCGTTCCTGAAAGTACGAGCATATCGTCAGGCGTTGCTCCTGAACGTAGTATGGCGCTTCCTTTGGGGGCCTCTCCAATGGCAGTCATCGAAAGCGTCAGAAACCCTTTTGATACGCTGGAATCTCCCCCGAGTAGGCTGATCCCGAACTGCTGCTGATCTTCCTTCAACCCGCGCGCGAACTCGGTGAGCCAGTCATCCGTCAAACGTGCAGGCACTAAAATCGCAAGCTGGTAACCAATGGGCTTTGCACCTTTAGCCGCCAGATCCGACAGGTTGGTGCGCAGTAGTTTTTTGGCGATACTTGCGGGCGATTCGTTCCCGATGAAATGCACCCCTTCAGTAATAGCATCTGTCGTAATCACGAACTCACAGCCGGCGGATGGCGACAAAAGCGCCGCATCATCTTTGAGACCCAGTGCTCCCGTATGGGTTGCCAGTGGGGCAAAAATTTTCTCGATGCGCTCAAATTCTTTCATGGTTGATAGTTGATGGTTGATAGTGGATACGAATTACCATCAACCATAAACTATCAACCATCAACTATTTTCGTATTTCCTTCGCCAGCGTGTGCAAAATCGCATGGACGAAACCTACTTCCTGTTCGCCGAAAAATTCATGGGTCAGGGTGACGTATTCGTCAATGATGATGGGGGTGCCAAGCTGGGTATGTGCCGATAACTCATAGGTTGCGCATTGCAGGATGGAGAGCAGAATCGGGCTGATGCGTTCCATTTTCCAATCTGCTGCCAGGTGTGGCTTGATCTGTGCATTGAGATGATCAAGTTCCGGCACCACGCCGCGAATGAGTTTTTTTAGGAAGCTGTGGTCAGGATCTTCTTGTGACGCAATTTCGGGATCGGACTTGTTATCCTCCCAAGTGGCAAGAATATCGGCAATCAGGGTTTCGGTGGCAATGGAGGTACCCTCGACATTGACACGGTAAAGCGCCTGCACTGATGCGAGCCGTGCCTGACTCTTTTTCCGTAACGATGGGTTATGTTTTTTAGGCGGATTTGTGTTCATACGATAATAAACCGAAATGTTCTTTGAGCGTCATCATGTGAATGCAGGCGCGCGCCGCTTCGCCGCCTTTATTGCCTTCCGAGATATTCGCGCGCACCGTTGCCTGCTCCAGATTCTCGCAGGTGAGAATCCCGTAGCCGATCGCCGCCATATAATTCACCCCTAACTGATTCAGGCCGCGCGCGCTTTCGGTGCAAACATAATCATAGTGCGTGGTGTCGCCGCGAATCACACAACCAAGCGCGACATATCCGTCATACTTACCTGACTCAATCGCGAAACGAATGGCGGCCGGAATCTCAAACGCGCCAGGCACTTCGAGCACTTCAAAACTACAGCCTGCTGCCTGAATCACTGCTGTTGCGCCGATTTCCAGCTCATCGGCGATTTTCTGGTAATAACGGGAGATGACGACGAGGATGTGGGGCATGGGATTTGAGGTGCGAGGACTCGAGAATTCGAGGACTCGAAGTGATTTGAGGTGGGAGTATATTTACTGTGTTAGATTAGAATATCTAGTTTTTTATAACTTTATCGGGTCCTCGAGTCCTCGAATCATCGTATTCCCCGATACCCCTTAATCTCCAGCCCATATCCCTCAAGCCCTACCACCTGACGTTTGGAATTTGAGAGTAAGATCATTTCTTTCACACCGAGATCGAGCAGGATTTGCGCGCCGATGCCGTAGTCACGCAGCAACGGCTGCGCGCTGCCGCCTTTTTCGAGTGTCATCCGCACGCGATCCGACAGCATGGTTTTGCGCGGTTCGCGGATCAGCACCACCACACCGGAACCGTGCGCGTCAATCACCTTGATAGATTCCGATAGATCGCTGCCTTTTTTGAGGCTCGTATCACCCAGCACATCGTTGAGCACATCGAGTGCGTGCATACGCACCAGCACGGGGGACGCTTTGGAAATATCGCCTTTGATGAGCGCGATATGTTCGGCGTAATCGGGTTTGCTCGTATAGACCTTGAGTGTGAAACCGCGGCCATAGATGCTATTAAACGGTGTTTCCAGAATCGGCTCCACCAGCTTTTCCGAGCGCCTGCGATATGAGATCAAATCGGCAATGGTGCCGATCTTCAGTCCGTGTTGTTTTGCAAACGGGA
>CAZFOM010000039.1:0-8041 GCA_964520155.1 uncultured Rickettsiales bacterium | reverse complement strand
GACGCGCCATGCTACCGTCATCGTTCATGATCTCGCAGATTACGCCGGAGGGATTAAGTCCGGCAAGGCGTGCGACATCCACCGCCGCTTCGGTATGACCAGCGCGCACCAACACGCCGCCGTCGCGCGCGACCAGCGGGAACACATGCCCGGGCGAGACAATGCCAGAGGAGGGTGTGAGCGGATCAATCGCGACCTGAATCGTGTGCGAACGATCCGCTGCCGAAATTCCTGTGGTGACGCCGTGCGCGGCTTCGATCGAAACCGTAAACGCGGTCTGATGCCGTGTACCGTTGCGCGGGGACATGAGTTTGAGCTCCAACTGCTCGGCGCGCTCGCGTGTGAGCGCCAAACAAATCAACCCGCGCCCGTGTTTCGCCATGAAGTTGATCGCATCGGGGGTCGCCATCTGCGCGGGGATAACCAAATCGCCCTCATTCTCGCGCGTCTCATCGTCCACCAGAATGAACATCCGCCCGTTGCGCGCGTCCTCAATAATATCTTCCGGCGGAGAAATATGGATTTTATGGGGCATACCGTTCTGTCAGTTGATTGTCATCCCTGCGAAAGCAGGGATCCAGTAGGGATGTAATCTGGATGCCAGCTTTCGCTGGCATGACAGTATAATTTTTCCACCATACATCAGGTGCTGATTCGTTCAATATGCGAGATAATTGCCTGAGCGCTTTGGGGTGGCGAAAGATGGGTAACATCAAGCGTTAAGGTGTTTGGGTGCGTGGGTGAAAACACAGTATAAAGCGCTTCTGAATCAGTTGCTTCTGATGGATTGATACATTTCATACGGTGTTTTCTATCATCGGATACGATCCGTTTCACCCGTTCATTCACATCACATAGCAACCGTACGGGAATAAACAGGCTGCCACGTTTTTCGGCGAGTTCTAAAATTTCTGCAAACAACAGATGATCGTCCGGGTGTTCGTTGCATAACTGGTTGGTGAACACAAAACTATATTTCGGCGGGGATAGAGTTTCGATCGCGCTCAGCACGATTTTTCGAATCGCCCAGGTTTTCTCCCACACCGTTTCAGGTAATTTGGTCATTCCATCTTGCCGGATAACGCTGAAAATCGGATTATTGATAAGATGATTATCCACCAGTTTTGCATCCGTGCGTGAGGCGAGTTCCTTCGCTACGGTGTATTTACCCGTACCGACAAATCCGAAAAGATAGATGACGGTGTTGGTGAGGTTCATATATTTCATCCATATTGTCATCCCTGCGTAGGCAGGGATCCACGTGGATGCCAGCCTGCGCTGGCATGACATTACTATTTCTCCAGCATCCGCGCCATGTAGCGAGCAAGGAGATCAATTTCGAGATTGACGTCATCGCCAACCTTCACATTGCCAAACGTCGTGACGTCCCATGTATGCGGGATAATGTTCACACTGAAACGAGTGCCATTTACCTCATTCACGGTGAGCGATACGCCGTTAAGTGTGACCGAACCTTTGGGGGCGATAAATCGCGATAACCGATGATCCGATGATCCGATGATCTGATCATCCGTGGTTTCCAACCACACCACATGCGAACCTCCCACCGGTTGAATCGAAACTACGCGTGCGAGGCCGTCTATGTGTCCGGTGACGATATGGCCGCCCAGTTCGTCGCCAACTTTCAGGGCGCGTTCTAAATTGATACGAGTACTCGTTTTCCATGTACGCAGATTGGTTTTGGACAAGGTTTCTTGTGACACCTGTACCTCGAACCAATCGTCCTCGCGCGCAATCACGGTCAGGCAGCACCCATCACAGGCAATCGAAGCGCCAATCTGGATCGTATCGGCATCGTAATGATGCGCGATCCGGTAAATCACATCCCCGCTTTCGCGCTTCGCCGTGATGGTGCCTATATCGGTGATGATGCCGGTGAACATGGAGAGTTAGTGGTTGGTTGCTAGTGGTTGGTTATTAGTAGTAGATTGGAAAATGTTGAGGCGGTCTTCTCCTATTTCAACTGTTTCGCTAAGTGTGAGTGTGTGTGTAATGGGTTGGGGTTTGCCGGCGGTAATGGGTGCGGTGAACCAGTAGAGCGAATCCACAAAGCCAGAAGATAAAAAGGCTTGAGACAAGATTGGCCCTGTCTCAATCATTAGGCGATTGGCGCCTTCTGCTGCGATCACCTGTAGCGCTGCTTTGAGAGATAACCCACCATTCTGCTCTTCGATTGCAATCACCTCTACCGATTGATTTTTGAGGTAACGGATTTTATCCGCCTGCAACTGCAATGTACGCTCAAGCGTGAAAATCACCGTGCCTGCACGCACCAGTTTGGCATTCTCGGGCATTCGCAGGTGAGAATCGAGTATATAAGGTTTGGGGGAAGCATGTTCTAACCCTTCCAGCCGGCAGGTGAGCAATGGATCATCCGCAAGCACGGTGCCGATGCCGGTTAAGATTGCATCGTGCTCGGCGCGCATGCGGTGCACATACTGACGGGCTGCATCGCCGGTGATCCAGCGTTTTCCGGTGATCGAAAACTGGCCGTCTTGCGAGGTGGCGATCTTGACGGTGACTTCGGGAAGGCTGTGCAACACGCGCTTGAAGAAGCCGCGATGGGTGCGTTTGGCTTCTGCTTCGAGCACCCCTATGTCAACTGTAATGCCGGCCTGTCGCAGTTTCTCGATCCCTTGCCCGTTGACATGCGGGTGCGGATCAACACAGGCGATCACCACCCGCGCGATGCCAGCTTTGATAAGTGCATCAGTGCAAGGTGGTGTCACGCCCTGATGCGAGCAGGGTTCCAATGTGACATAGGCAGTGGCACCACGCTCACGCTCACCCGCTATTTTGAGTGCTTCGGTTTCCGCATGTGGCCTGCCGCCAGGCTGTGTCCATCCTTCGCCGATGATGCTACCTTGTGCTACGATCACGCATCCCACGCTTGGATTGGGTGCCGTATTACCCAGACCTCTCGCGCCGAGTGCGAGCGCCTGATGCATGTAATATACATCATCACGGATCATCGGATCATCAGATGATCCAGTCATCAATTTTCCAGATTGGAAGCGAATTTCTCGAAATCCTTCGCTTCGCGGAAATTACGGTACACCGAGGCAAAGCGGATATACGCCACGTCGTCGAGCTCCTTTAAGCCTTCCATCACCATCTCGCCGATCAGGTTCGAGGCAATCTCGCTTTCGCCGAGGCTTTCGAGTTTCTGCACGATGCGGTTGACGAGTTTTTCGACCGCATCGGGTTCCACCGGACGCTTGCGAACCGCCATGGAAATGGAGCGGAGGATTTTATCGCGGTCGAAGGCGCGGCGCTCGCCGGTGCGTTTGACCACGGTCAGTTCACGCAGTTGCACACGCTCAAAAGTTGTAAAGCGCGAGTTGCATGCAGGGCAGGAGCGACGGCGGCGGATGATGGATGCGTCCTCGCTCGGGCGCGAATCCTTCACCTGTGTATCCACATTGCCGCAGAAGGGGCATTTCATTCAGAAACCTCTATCGTGAGGTTCTAGGTGCCAGGTACCAGGTTCTAGTATTTCTAGACCCTAGCCCCTAGACCCTAGCACCTAGTTATACACCGGAAACTTCGCGCACAGCGCCTTGACTTGCTCAAATGTTTTCTTCTCCTGCGCGGAATTATCGGTTGGGTTTTTGCCAAGCGCTTCGAGCACGTCGCAGATCATGGTGCCGATCTGCTTGAATTCTTCGACGCCGAAGCCGCGTGTGGTGCCTGCAGGCGTGCCCAGACGAATGCCCGAGGTGATAAACGGTTTTTCGGGATCAAACGGAATCGCATTTTTGTTGCAGGTGAGACCGGCGCGCTCAAGCGATTCTTCGGCGGCTTTGCCGGTGACTTTCATCGGGCGGCAATCCACCACCATCAGGTGATTATCCGTGCCGCCGGTGGTGATCGCCAGTCCGCGCGAAACCAGAACAGAAGCGAGTGCGCGCGCGTTTTCGACAATCGCATGACCGTAGGTTTTGAATTCCGGTGTCAGTGCTTCGCCAAACGCCACCGCTTTGGCGGCAATCACATGCATGAGCGGCCCACCCTGAATGCCCGGGAAGATCGCCGAGTTGATGGCGCTCGCAAGCGTGACATCCGCACCGGATGGGGTTTTTCGCACCACCATATCGGGGTTGTTTGACAGAATCATGCCGCCGCGAGGCCCACGCAATGTTTTATGCGTGGTGGTCGTAACCACATGCGCATGTGGCAGTGGCGAAGGATACGAACCGGCGGCAACCAGACCAGCAATATGCGCCATATCCACGAGAAAATAGGCGCTCACGGAATCTGCGATTTTGCGGAAACGCGCCCAGTCCACCACGCGCGGGTAGGCGGAAAATCCGGCGATAATCAGCTTCGGTTTATGTTCTTTCGCAAGCGCTTCGACTTCGTCCATATCAATCAGATGCGTGTCGGGCTTCACCCCGTATTGCACGGCCTTAAACCATTTGCCGGACTGGTTGGGTGCTGCGCCGTGCGTCAAGTGCCCACCGGCGGCAAGTGATTGCCCTAAAATCGTATCGCCAGGCTGAATGAGCGCGGTGAACACACCTTGATTGGCCTGTGAACCCGAGTTTGGCTGCACGTTGACATAGGAACAGTTGAAAAGTTTCTTGGCGCGCTCAATGGCGAGTTCTTCGGCAATGTCCACAAACTCGCAGCCACCATAATAACGTTTGCCCGGGTAACCTTCGGCGTATTTGTTGGTCAGTACCGAGCCTTGCACCTGCAGCACCGCATTGCTCACAATGTTTTCCGAGGCAATCAACTCGATCTGGGTTTTCTGACGATTCAATTCTTTCTGAAGCGCAGAAAATAATGCGGGGTCAGACTTCGCGACATCGCGGGTAAAGAAATCATTGGTGTGCATGGTTTCGACTTTCTTGGCAGTTGCAGTGCTCATTATTAATACTCCGTTATCCCATCTTCTCTATGCGTTGCAGGTGGCGACCCCCTTCAAACGCGGTTTGCAGAAATTCTTTCACGCAGTCTTTTGCGGTTTCAATGCCGCTGATGCGTGCCCCCAAACACAACACATTCGCATGGTTGTGCTGACGTGCGAGCCGCGCCTCCAGACCAGAGCGCACCAGCGCGGCACGGATCCCTTTTGCGCGGTTCGCAGCCATGCTCATGCCGATGCCGGAACCGCAGATCAGAATGCCAAGACCTGCACGTTTGGCAAGCAAGGCGTCCGTCACTGAGCGGGCATAGTCCGGATAATCCACCGACTCGGTTGTGTTCGCTCCTAAGTTCTCGACCGTATGACCCAGCTGCTCAATGTAACTGATCAACTGCGATTTCATCTCCACCCCAGCGTGATCGGAAGCAATGGCAACAGTTGGTTTCATGCGTGAATTCCTGATAATACCGCCCATCTGATGCCATGCCACCCATATTTAGGCAATAAAAACCTTTCATACCCACCATATTTTGACGTATGGATGGTTTTATGCAGGAATTAAGCACGGATTGGATGTATTTACTTGCGGCGGGTATACTGGGTTTGTGTATGGGGAGCTTCATCACCATGGCCAGTTACCGTTTGCCGCGCGACGAAGACACGGTCTTTATCCCCTCTCACTGCACCTCATGTCACGCAACACTCGGATTCTGGGATCTGTTTCCGGTGCTATCCTGGCTGTTTCGTCTGGGCAAATGCCGTCATTGCGGGGTATCGGTTTCCGTGCGCTATCCGTTAATCGAAATCGTGACTGCAGCCTTGTTTGTGTGGCTATTCATGCGTTATGGGCTTAGTCTGGAAACACTAATCCTTATGGGGATTGCAAGTGCACTAGTACTTCTGATCGTCACCGATTTCGAGCATCTCATCATACCCGATGAAGTGCAGATCGCGTTGTTTATTTTGGTCGCGAGCTATCACGTCTATCACGCAACCGATCTGACCTTTGTGCTGCAAGGGCTTGGGGTTGGGCTGTTTACCGGACTGGGACTACATTACGGTTATCGCTGGGTGCGAAAAAAAGAAGGGCTTGGGTGGGGCGATGTGAAATTACTTCCGACGATTGGGCTAGCCGTCGGTGCGAAGCCGTTTGTGCTCGTATTGATTTTGTCGGGGCTGCTTGGAATACTGACCGGATTACTCTGGCGCGTACTGAAAAAGGGGCCTCAATTTCCCTTCGGCCCTGCACTTGTGATCGCCATGTTTCTCATTCTCGTTTTTGCGAGTGAGTTATCCATGCAACCATGGTTGAAAGATTTTTTTACCTACTAAACATAATTGGTTGATTCCTCTTTCATATCGCCATATATATGGTGCAAAATAATGTATAAACACTACGAATAGTGTAGTGGTAGGGTTGGGGCTTCTGGATAACTCTGTGAAAAAAGCGTTGATAACAACTGGGGCATTGCTGGGTGTCGCATTGCTCACCGCTAGCTGCACCAAGAAAAATCTAGATCGGTTTAATCCGGAAAAGCACGACAAGATAGATCGTTACATGGATTTGAGCCGTAACGATTACAAACAGATCGCTGAGCCCAAACGGGATGCGAATGGTGAGATCATACCGGAGATTTGGTACAGCAATAGTGGCCCTCCGATCCCTGAAATTGCGCCGATTATCGCTTCACCCCGTCCGCCCAAAATTGCCGAATCACAGATGGTCTCGATTGCGGTTACGGATGATGTGCCGCTTAAAGATGTGTTGCTGGAACTTGCAAAACTGGCCGATATTGACATCGAAATGGATTCCAACATTGAGGGCGGTGTCAATTTTATTGCCAAAGAAAAACCCTTCAATGAAGTGATTGACCGCCTCTCGAGTCTTGCCAATCTGCGTTATACCATGAAGGGGGGAGTGCTTCGCGTAGAGCGGGATCTTCCTTACATCAAAAGCTATTCGCTCGATTTCCTCAATATGGATCGTAGCTCTGAAAGCACGGTCAATGTGAGTACCAACGTGTTGTCGGGCTCGGGCGGGGGATCTTCTGGTGGCGGTGGTGGCGACTCGGGTGGTGGCGACAGTGGCAGCAGTGGTGGCGGAGGCGGAGGCTTGAATACCGGCTCCACGTCTTCAGTCACTAGCAGCGCTGAAAGTGATTTCTGGGAGCAGCTTGATGGCGGCATTCAGCAGATTCTCAATTATGCCCAACCGCGACGTACTTCGCAGACATCCTCCACTACGCAAAATGAGGATCTGGCCGGATTGCTGGCAGGAAGCACAGCCCCTGCACCGGCTACGGATGCGGCTGGTGCCGCCACGGGGGGAACGGCTCCGGCCACTCCTGCGCCCGCACCGCCGCCGGTGGTTCCGCCAACGGATACTGCATCTGCGTCAGGAACAACGGGTTCGAGCAGCGGATCGGGCACGGGCAGGGATGGTGCTTTCTATATTCTTAATCGTCAGGCGAGCGTACTGACGGTTTCGGCAACCGACAAACAGCATCAGTTGATTGAGAAATTTCTTCAGAAGATCGAACAGGGGGCTTCGGCTCAGGTTCTGATCGAGGCAAAGATACTGGAAGTGCAGCTCGATGAACGGTATCAGGCAGGGGTTGACTGGCGCGTGTTTAACAATCGTCTGGGGTTATTATACCGTCCCAATGCAACTGTGGGTGCCACCACGGATGGAACCAGCATCGGCAATCCCATCTCCTTTATTATCGACCGCACACCCGAAGATGGTCAGGTGGACAGCCCACTCGGGTTCCTTGCACGTTTCACCGAGCAGTTTGGAACCGTACGCACACTTTCCAGCCCACGCCTTCATGCCATCAATAACCAGATCGCAACCCTTACCTTTGCCCGAAATGAAGTCTATTTCGAATTGGAAATTGAGCGACAGAACAATAACTCCGGCGGCACGTCGACCACCACCGATATTTCGGTAAACAGCTCTGTTCGCACGGTGCCGATCGGTATTATCATGAGCCTGCAGCCGTCCATTAATATGGAAACGAACGAGGTGACGCTTAGCGTAAGACCTACATTATCTTCGCTGGTGGGAGAGAAAGACGATCCTTCCGTGACCTATCTGGCACAGGCGGCCGGCGTGGAAGGAATACGCAATGCCGTGCCCGTTGTGCAGGT
>CAZFOM010000038.1:0-14845 GCA_964520155.1 uncultured Rickettsiales bacterium | reverse complement strand
TCTGAATACTGCCTGAATCCGGCGTGATAAGTCCCAAAATACATTTAATCAGCACGGACTTACCGCTGCCCGATCCGCCGATCACCACGAGGGATTCCCCTTTTTCGATTTCCAGATTGATGCCGTCGAGCACAACTTTTTTGCCAAAGGCCTTGCGCACATCGGTGAGTTTGATTTTGGGGATGCTCATACAACTCTCTTTTTGCCTTTGATGGCTACGGCAAGCAGGAACGCAAGGTTCACGCCACGCAACACCATCAACTCTGTATCCGAAAGATTAGGAAGAATCAGCTCAATCGCAAGCAGAGTGGCGGGTAGAATACGCAGCACTTTTGGCCACCCGATTGCCTGCAACTGCTGATCATACAGAGTGGTAATGAAAAACAGCGGCAACCCATACACCAGAATCTGCACATAGCCTTCCCGAATGACGCCGTGCGAGATGTCGAAATGCGCAAACAGCCAGTGCAGCACCCATAGCAGCGCGACAAAACACAACACCAATACGACAAACGACGCTCCGCGCATACTATTTTGCAAAAAACAGTTCGGTGATGAAGTAGTTGGACAGCAGAATCAGGATGGACGCCGAGACTACCGCGTTGGTGGTGGCCGCGCCCACACCCTGCGCCCCGCCTCTTGAGTGATAGCCGTGGTAACAGCCCATGAGCGTCACAATGAATCCAAACACCGCCGCTTTCACCAAACCTGAAAACACGTCCTTGAATTCGAGATACTCCAGTGTGCTGTTGATATACGGCGCCGGCGAAAACCCAAGTTTATGAATACTCACCGCGTAGCCACCAAACACGCCGATTACATCGGCGACCAACACCAGACAGGGCAGCATAAGCGTGCCAGCCAACACGCGCGGAAACACCAGATATTTGAACGGATTGGTTGAAAGCGTAATCAACGCATCGATCTGTTCGGTGACGCGCATGGTGCCGACTTCGGCTGCAATTGCCGCACCAATGCGGCCGGCGACCATGAGTCCTGCGAGCACCGGCCCCAGTTCGCGGGTGATGGACAGCACCACCACAATCGCAATCGAACTTTCGGCATTGAAGCGCGAGAAACCGGAATAGCTTTGCAGTGCCAGCACCGCGCCGGTAAATATGGCCGTAAGGCCAATCACGGGCAGGGAATAATAGCCGATTTCGATCATCTGTTTGACGATGATTTTCGGATACCACGGGCCGGACAATCCGGCACTGACTGCGCGTCCGGCAAAGAGCGCGAGCCGTCCGACCGATTCCAGAAAAGCAAGAAATACGCGCCCGATGCGCGCCAGAACATTATCAGCCAGTTCCATATTCTACTGCGAAAAGAAAGGTTTGGCGAAACCTAGCGAATTGGTGTGCAATTGTCTATGCTTCAAAAATGCGCCGTATCGACGTAGCGGCGCTCCACTCTGCGACCCAGTCTCGTATAAACCTCATACCCAATAGTTCCCGCCAGATCCGCCAATGCATCGACGGAGATATGGCTTCCGATGAACTCCACACGCGCGCCGCTTGTGAGCTCACGTTCGGCAAGATGGGTCACATCCAGCATGACCATATCCATCGAAATGCGACCGACAATCGGCACTTTTTTATTTGCAATAAAACCATATCCCTGATTGCTCAGATGCCTGAAATACCCATCCGCATAACCGATCCCGACGGTGGCGATGCGATCCCCTTTTTTACCGTAATACGTCGCGTCGTAGCCCACGCTTTCGCGTTTGGTCAGGGTGCGTATTTGAAGAATGGGGGCAGTGAGGCGAGCGACGCCAAGCATCGGATTTTTCTTCTCCGGTGTCGGGTTGATGCCGTAGAGCGCGCACCCGGGACGTGCGAGATCAAAATGAAAGGCTTTTCCGAGATAGATGCCGGACGAATTCGCGAGGCTTATTTTGCGTTTGGGCAAAAATTTTAACGCTTTTTGCAGATCGGATAATTGCTGCTGATTCATCGCATGTTTCGGATCATCCGCGCAGGCCAAATGCGACATATAGTGCGTCACTTGCGCTGCTTTCAACCAGTCGGGATTTTCTGCAAGCAACGCGACCTCCTCACGGGTGAGTCCAAGTCTGCGCATACCAGTATCGATATGAAGAATAGAGGATGGGCGGATTGGCGGATGAGAAGATTTTTTCTTTTCTGCCCATCTGCCCATCTGCCCATCAACATATCTTCCCCAGCGCTTCAGCTGTTCGAGCGTGTTATGCACGGGAGATAGATTATATTCGATAAAGGTTTTTTCTGCGCCCTTGGGCACACCATGGATGATGAATAGGTTGCCCTTACGAAACCCCGCCTCGCGCAGGGCAATCCCTTCCTCTGGTGTTGCTACAAAATAGTCACGGCATCCGGCTTTCCATAACGCACCTGCTACTTCAGGCGCCCCCAAGCCGTACGCATTTGCCTTGATCACACCCGCACAGACACCCGAGGCCAAACGTGCGGAAAGCCTGCGGTAATTTTCTGCAATAGCAGAAAGTGAAATATCAAGCGTGGCGTGGGAAGACATATCGCCTTCTAACATTCTCACCGGCAATTTCAAATGCGATTAATACCGCTGCTCGGGCAGATAATCCGGTTTGGCGAGGTCTTCGAAGCGGGTGAGGTCGGAGTGGAAGGCGAGTTCCACGTTGCCGATCGGGCCGTTACGTTGCTTCGCCACGATGACTTCAGCGACCCCGTGTACTTTGTCCATGCGCTCCTGCCAGGCGGCGAATTCGGCGGCGTCTTCTTCGCGCGGCATTTTGCGCATCAGATAATACTCCTCGCGGTAAACGAACATCACCACGTCGGCATCTTGCTCGATCGAGCCGGATTCACGCAAGTCAGAAAGCTGTGGGCGTTTATCGTCGCGTTGTTCCACCGCGCGCGAGAGCTGCGACAGCGCAATCACCGGAATATCGAGTTCCTTCGCAATCGCCTTGAGGCCTTGCGTGATTTCAGAGACTTCCTGCACACGGTTGGTTTGCGAATTGACGTTCGAGGCGCGCACGAGCTGGAGATAGTCCACCACCAGCATCCCGAGATTATGCACGCGCTTTAGGCGACGGGCGCGGGTGCGCAGCGCCGAGATGGAGAGCGCCGGCGTATCATCAATGAAAAACGGAATCTGCGAAAGACGCTGACTTTCGCGCACGAGTGTGGCGAATTCATCGTTGCTGAGTTCTCCTTTGCGCAGTTTATTGGAGTTGATGGAAGTAGCGCCCGATAGCAGACGCGCGGCAAGCTGCTCGCCAGACATCTCGAGTGAGAAAAAGCCAACCGATTGTGGTTTGCTGCCCGACGTTCCTTCTTCTTTGTTGCGGCGCTCGAACCACAGCGCCGCGTTGTACGCAATGTTGGTGGCAAGCGCGGTTTTTCCCATGGAAGGGCGACCGGCGAGAATCAGTAGATCGGATTTTTGGAGTCCGCCCAGCAATTTGTCGAGATCTTTCAGACCCGAAGACACCCCTACGACGCTGCCGCTGTTTTTGAGTGCGAACTCGGCGCGCTGAATGGCAGCGACGACCGAGTTGCGAATCGGCTGAAAGGATTTTTCGCCGACGCCTTCGGAGGCCAGATGAAAGAGTTTCTGTTCCGCCGCTTCAAGTTGGTGTGCGGCGCTTTCATCAATATCCTGCTGGTAGGCGGTATTGACCATATCCTCACCGATGCCGATCAAGGAGCGGCGCATCGAGAGATCGTAAATGGCTTCGCAGTAATCGGGGATGTGGATGATGGTGGCGGCATTGGCGGCAAGTTTGGCAAGGTATTCGCCGCCCCCGATAGCGGCCAGCGCTTCGTCCTGGTCGAAATACTGTTTGAGCGTGATCGGGTTGGCGATCAGGCCTTTATCAAAGAATTTCTGCACGGCGGCGAAAATGCGCTGGTGCACCGGCTCGTAAAAATGCTCAGGCTTCAGGTAGTCGCGCACCTGATACATGGCCTCGTTATTGACGAGTATTGCGCCAAGCAGCAACTGCTCCGCTTCCACATTCTGCGGCGGCTGGCGAAACAGGGGTTCGTTGTCGTTAGTCGGTATCAGTGCTTGTTGAGCCATGGTTAATTTTACACGAGGAATGTGTCATGCCAACGAAAGTTGGCATCCAGATATATAAAAAGCTGGATACCAGCTTACGCTGGTATGACACTGTTAGTGCATCGTTGTATTCCTAGTTCTTTGTGTGTGCAACTTACCATACCCATCCATCCACCCCCTGTGAAAGCTGGGGATGAAAAAAAGCCGCTCGTGTGAGGAGCGGCTCTTATAGTGCTTCCAATTTATAATGATGCATTCAATGCGCTATTATAAATTGGATAAAAGCACTATAAAACATAAAATGACTATAACGTTGTTTACCCAGAGAAAAAATCAGTGCGCAACTGATGACACGGCCTAAGCAGCATCTTCTTCGGATGCGGGCTCTTCCTTCACGGTCAGTTCTTCCGGCACCACTTCCACCGATTCAGATTCGTTACGCACGATGCCCATGGTGATGCTGACGACGACTTCCGGATGCAGGGTGATCTTCACCGGATAGCTGCCGGTGTTTTTAATCGAACCGCCAAGATCCACGGTCTTACGATCGATGGAAATTTTCTGCTCAGCCAACGCATCCACCACATCGCGCGAGGAGATCGAGCCAAACAGCTTGCCGTCTTCGGAGGCTTGACGCACGAGCTTGATAGTCACGCCTTCGAGCTTTTTGGCCTGCTTTTCGGCTTCCGCCTTGCGCTCGGCGCTGTGCTTTTCAATTTCGGCGCGGCGCGCTTCGAACACTTTTTTGTTTTCGGCAGTGGCGCGCAGCGCCTTCTTCTGCGGGATCAGGAAATTGCGGCCATACCCGTCTTTCACTTTCACCACATCGCCCATGGCACCGAGTCGGCCCACACGCTCCAATAAAATGACTTCCATAATCAACCCCTTTCAAAAAATAAGTAATATAGAATTACGATACGATGCTTTGCGTTCCCCACCCGCGCACCTGCAGCACCACGCCATACACGCACACCAGCACGGCTGGCCACAAGGTCGTAAGCACGAGCAGATACAACAGACTCAGCAGAAAGCCGCGATGATTCCATCCCGTTGTCTGGCGGTGCACATGTGCCATGCCAAACATGAAATAGGGCAGCAGCAACATGAGCGTGATGGCGCGCGCCACAAACGCAACCTGTTCTCCGCCAACGAACGAACCAACGATACACACGACGAGCGCTGGCAGCAACCATTGCGGCGGTGCTCCTTCGAGTAGCGAGAACTGCGGACGGACGTTACGGTTCGCGCTTTCGAGCAGCAGATGCGACACCAGCGCCATAAGATACACCATGAGGATCCACAGCCACGCGGTTGAAGCAATCAGGATGTACGCATGAGAACCAATGACTTCGTTGGCGATGCGTGCAAATTCAGGATCGGCCTTTGCAAATCCGTCCGAAATTTCCGACACAAGTTTGGCCTCGAGCCCGCCTTCCTGTGCGCTGTAATGAAATGCCATCAGCAACACCAGCGATGTGATATAGACCACCAGCGCCGCCAGAATACGCAGTACCGGATACCAGTGAAGCTGCTGTTCCCCGACCGCCGCGCGCATCGTAAGAAACACGGTGATCAGCGCCGGAATCACGAGCAGCACGGCAAACACGGCAGCGCTTTCCAGTCCTCCAAGCGCGAGGCTTAGCGCCACGGCAATGGCACTTGCTATGCACGCCCTGCGGAATCCGAAATGGAATCCGGCAACCAGCAGCGGCACCAGCGGCAGATAGATAATGATCGCCGCACCCAGTGACATCGTCAGGAAGAAGGTGAGCGCGGAGAGCACACCGAGGCCGCCTGAGAAAGTCACTGCGTGTTGCTGCATGGGATATCTCGAGACGGCTCCGGTCATGATCGTGTTAGTTCTGTTGCAGGAATGGCAAGAGCGCCAGATTGCGTGCGCGCTTGATCGCTTGCGACAGGGCGCGCTGCTTTTTGGCGGAAACCGACGTGATGCGGCTCGGTAGAATTTTGCCGCGCTCGGAGACGAATCGCGACAGGAGTTTCACGTCCTTGTAATCAATTTTGGGTGCATTTGCGCCCGACAACGGGCAGCTTTTGCGGCGGCGGAAAAACACTTTGCGACCCATGCCGCCTTCTCGTGATGCTTGCATGTTCATACTCCTTAGTTGACGGCAGCAGCGTCTTCCGGCTCGCTGCTCATTTCGTTATCGCGGTCACCGCGGTTGCTCAGGATCGCCGACTGGCCTTCTTCGATTGCATCCACGCGCACCGTGAGGGTGCGTACCACTTCCTCGTTGATGCCGAGATTGCGATTCAGCTCGTTGATCGCCGCTGCAGGTGCATCAATGCCTAAAAACGCATAATGCCCTTTGCGGTTTTTGTTGATTTTGTAGGCAAGGCTACGCAGACCCCAGTATTCGGTCTTGACGATTTTGCCCCCGTTTTCGGTGATGATGTTGGAAAAAGTCTCGATCAGGCGGGTGACATCGGCACGCGACAAATCCTGACGAGCAATAAAGGTGCTCTCGTAGAACGCCATGGGTAACTCCATTTGTCCTGAAGCGGGTCGGGCTCCTCCCCATGAGGTGCCGCGCCCTTGGTTCCAGCCCGCCATTCGTGGCGGAAATGCGCCATATAGGGCTGTTTGCTGCAGGGAGGCGAACCATAGCGATTTTTTGGCCAAGCGCAAGCAGATTGAGAATAGTATTTTTATCAATAAAAACAAATGATTATAGTTATGTCCTCCCCTTGAGGGAGGGCAGCTGAGGCAACGCCGAGGCGGGAGGGGTACCACATAGTAGTTCCTTCATACCCCTCCCGACTCACATACGTTTGTCTGCCCTCCCTCTGGGGGGAGGGCAATTATGATTGCAAAAACCCAAACACACGATTATGGCTCCGAATAAGCGGTTTTACATAACAATCAGGTATAAAAAATGAAAAAAGCGGTGGTATTTCCAGGTCAGGGTTCGCAAGTCGTTGGGATGGGAAAAGAACTAGCGGCAGCATTTGCGGTTGCGCGCGAGGTGTTTCAGGAAGTGGATGACGCGCTGAACCAGAAACTCTCGCACATCATGTTTGAGGGATCCGAATCGGATCTGACGCTTACGGAAAATGCACAGCCTGCGATCATGGCATCCTCGATTGCGTTACTGCGTGTCATGGAAAAAGACATGGGATTTTCGCTTAAAAACACAGCGAGTTTTGCCGCTGGTCATTCGCTGGGTGAGTATACGGCGTTGTGCGCGGCGGGAAGTTTTTCACTCGCGCAGACGGCGCGATTGCTCAAATTACGCGGGCAGGCGATGCAACGTGCTGTGCCGCAAGGTCAAGGTGCGATGGCGGCGATTTTGGGTCTCGAGATGGATGTGGTCGAAGTGCTCGTGAAAGAAGCGGGCGAATCGGGCGAAGTGGTGGCGGTCGCTAATGATAATTCGCCTGGACAGATCGTTATCTCGGGTTCGGCAGTCGGCATCGAAAAAGCCTCCGAGCTTGCCAAAGCAAAAGGTGCCAAGCGTGCAGTATTGCTTCCGGTATCGGCACCGTTTCATTGCCCGCTCATGAAGCCTGCCGCTGACGCAATGCAAGCCGCACTCGCGCAGGCTGTCATTCAGCCGCCAATGGTACCGCTGGTCGCAAACGTGACTGCATCGGTTGTGTCTGATCCCGATACGATTCGCACATTACTGGTGGAACAAGTATGCGGCCGTGTGCGCTGGAGAGAATCGGTATCCTATATGTTCGCGCAGGGCGTCACCGAACTCGTCGAAATCGGTGTGGGTAAAGTGCTCACGGGACTTGCCAAACGTATCGAGAAAGATATGAGCGCGATCTGCATCGCCGCCCCATCCGACCTTGACCAGTTTGCCAAAGCGGCGTAATCAATCGTCATCCCGCGACGTGATCGCGGGATCTAATGATGAAAGTTGCGTTCGATACTGATGACGGGATTCCGTTTCTTTGGAAAGGTTTAAGTTCAGAACCTGAGATCCCGTGGTCAAGCCACGGGATGACAGTAGTTTAGTATAGGATTGTTTAGCTTCGATTTAACGACCTTGTCCGGTTCCGCGGGCTTGTGCAAATGCTTCGATAGTCTCGTTTGCAATGCGAACCACCTCTGCGGGTTCAAATCCTTTTCCGCCATCTGAGCGTGATGTGTATTGATAGAAACCGAAAGGTTTTTTATGTTCCTTTCTCATCTCGTTTACCTGTTCCTCATTCACTGATTGACCAGTATCGAGTGATGATAAAATCGTTGGTATATCTTTTTCAGACAAGAGAGACAACAAACGTCCCCCTGTATGCATACCATCGACTATAAATATGCTTGTTTTTCTATCTTCTTCATTCAAGGATTGTATTGCGCGATTTACACCATTAACGGGCGTATTCGCATGACCGAAAGGCTTGTTTTCATACACTCTAACTTCAAACCCCTCACTCTTTAGAAAATCACTAAGATTATCGATCCTATGCTGGTCATCATCTATAATGAATGCAAGTTTCGATTTTTTATTGGACGACGCATTCAAACCAAACCTTTCTAAACTTTTTATGTAAAAGAATTACTACATGAGCAATAATAGGATAAATTTTTTAACAAATCATAAATGGCAGGCTAAGCATATGATTGATTTATCAGGAAAAAATGCACTCGTCACTGGTGCATCGGGTGGTATCGGCGGGGCGATTGCCAAGGCACTTAAAGTCGCTGGCGCAAAAGTGGCGATCACGGGGACCAGGCAAGAAGCACTGGAAAAATGCGCTGCAGAAATGGGCGGTGCGACGATTATCGTCTCCAATCTCTCTCACCCCGAAGCCGCCGACTCGCTCGTAAAAGATGTCGAGGCGACGCTTGGATCGCTCGATATTCTCGTGTGCAACGCCGGTATCACGAAAGACAATTTATCCATGCGAATGAAAGACGAAGAATGGCAACAGGTGATTGATGTCAATCTCACCGCGACGTTCAAACTCAATCGCGCCGTGCTGAAAGGTATGATGAAGCGGCGCTTCGGTCGCATCATCAACATCGCTTCTGTCGTGGGCGTGATGGGCAATCCTGGGCAAGCCAATTACTGCGCCTCCAAAGCCGGTATGATCGGCATGAGCAAATCCATCGCGCAGGAGGTCGCCTCGCGCGGCATCACCGTTAATTGCGTGGCACCCGGATTCATCAAAACCGCGATGACCGATGCGCTGACCGAAGATCAGGCCAAGCGAATCACCGATAACATCCCCGCGCAACGCTTCGGCACCTCGGAGGATGTTGCCGCAAGCGTCGCGTTTCTCGCAAGCGATGCTGCATCTTATATCACCGGCCAGACCATTCATGTGAATGGTGGCTTGTACATGATATAAGTACGCAGACACTCATGCTGTAAAATTGCCACGCGCTGCGAATTTTCATTTTGGTACATATTTGGTAATTTGTTTTTAATGTACGTGCACTAGCATCGCATCATGGTGATATGGCGTTTGGCGATGATGGGGTGTCTAATGATGTGTGCGGCCAGCGCGGCGCACGCGCAAGATACGCTCATCCCTTCGGCCTATGGCACGATTGCCGCAGATTTCAGATACCGGCTTGAGCGCGTGGAAGATGATGCGCGGCCAGAAACGGCGCTTGCCAACACCGCGAGGCTGCGCCTGTCTTACACCACGCCTGAGTGGAACGGTATTTCGGGATTCGTTGAAGGCGAGACGATTCAGCATATTGGCTATACACGCTTTAACGATACGCTGAATAACCGCACGCGCTATCCTGATATCCGCGATCCGGAAGACCACGCGATCAATCAGCTCTATGTGTCGTTCAAAACGATACCCGGATGGGCGCTGGATATTGGCAGACAGAGCATTACGCACGATACCCACCGGTTTGTCGGTTGGTCGCGCTTCCGTCAGAACGACGTGATGTATGATGCGGTGCGTTTGATTTATTCGCCGGTGAAATCCTGGAAAGTGGAATACAGCTATGTGTGGAATGTGAACCGCGTGACGGGTAATCGCTCGCCGAACGGTGAGCTGGAAGGCAACTCGCACCTGATTCACCTCAAGCACACGCTAAATCCTGCATTCAATCTCTCTGGCTATGCGTATCAGCTCGATTTTGACGATCGGATAGATGCGGTGCTTTCCTCGCAGACGGTGGGTCTGCGGCTGGAGTGGCAGAAGCCGGAGGCGGAGATTCAGCCGTTTGCGAACGTCATGGCGGCGTGGCAAACAGATGCGGGTGACAATCCGCTGGACTATCAGGAACCGTATCTGTGGCTCGAAGGAGGGCTGCGCAAAGGCGATTGGAAAATGAGTGCCATCGCCGAATGGCTATACGGCAACGGAACCGCTGCGGTGCAGACGCCACTCGCTACACTCCACAACTACAACGGATGGGTGGATAAGTTCAACACGACCCCGCGCGACGGGCTTGCCGATTATCAACTGCATCTGAGCGTGCCGCTTCATCCCGATGCGCAGCAGAAGCTCGAGCTGTTTTCGGAGCTGCATTACTACACCTCCACCCACGGCAGCCGCACTTACGGCCATGAAGCGGGTATCGGTCTGAACTACATGCCGACCAAGCGTCATGCGGTCATGATCAAATACTCGGATTTCAATGGGCAGGACGAATTCACCGACGCGTCCAAATTCTGGCTCAGCATCGCCTACCGTCTGTAAGGGTTCAAAGGGAATGATTTCCCTGCGCGTGATGTGGTTTCTCACGCAATTTCAGCAACATCCGCGAATACGTTTTTACTAGCCAAAGCAAAAACCCTGTGCTACTTACCGCCTTCTTGATTTGGTCTAACTGTATAAGGATTCATTGCCATGAGCGATATTGCTGCACGCGTTAAAAAGATTGTCGTAGAACATCTCGGTGTGGAAGAAGCCAAAGCCGTTCCCGAAGCGAGCTTTATTGATGATCTCGGCGCGGACAGTCTGGATACGGTGGAACTCGTGATGGCGTTTGAGGAAGAGTTCAACTGCGAGATTCCCGATGAAGCCGCAGAAAAGATCCTCACCATTCAGGATGCCATCAACTACATTCAGCAGCATTCTGCATAAATTTGTATTCACGAAATTGAACACCCCGTTCCCTCGCTTACTTTTTGCGTGTGCGGGGTGTTGTTGCGTTAGGAGCTAACTATGCGTCGTGTTGTCGTCACCGGTATTGGTCTGGTCACCCCGCTTGCCTGTGGGGTAGAGGAAACCTGGAAACGCCTGATTGCAGGCCAGTCCGGGATCTCCACGATCACGAAATTTGACACCTCCGACTTGCCAACCAAAATTGGCGGTCAGGTGCCACGCGGGGATGCGCCACATGCCTTTCGTCCCGACGAATGGATCGAACCCAAAGAACAGAAGAAGATGGATGATTTCATCCATTTTGCTATGGCGGCTGCGGCACAGGCAGTGAAAGATGCGGGAATTGATACCTTATCGGATGAGCAGAAACTGCGCACCGGCGTGATGATCGGCTCTGGCATTGGTGGCCTGCAACTAATCGAAGAAATGGTGGAAACCATGCGCGAGAAAGGGGCGCGTCGCGTGAGTCCGTTCTTTATTCCGGCGTGCCTGATCAATCTCACCTCCGGTCAGGTGTCGATTAAATATGGGTTCAAAGGCCCGAATCACTCGGTCGTGACCGCGTGTTCGACGGGTGCCCATGCGATTGGCGATGCCGGACGCATCATCGCATTTGGCGATGCGGATGTGATGGTGGCGGGCAGCTCCGAAAGCTCTATCTGCAAAATCGGATTTGCTGGATTTAACGCCGCGCGCGCGATGTCGACTGCGTATAATGACACGCCCGAGAAAGCCTCCCGCCCGTGGGATAAAGGCCGCGACGGATTTGTGATGGGCGAAGGCTCAGGTATTGTCGTGCTTGAAGAATATGAGCACGCGAAAAAGCGCGGTGCGAAGATTTACGCCGAACTCGTGGGATACGGCATGTCAGGCGATGCGTATCACATCACGGCTCCCGCCTCAGACGGTGACGGCGGCTTCCGCTCCATGCAGGCGGCACTCAAGAATGCAAAACTGAGTCCTTCCGACATTGATTATATCAACGCACACGGCACCTCGACCCCGCTCGGTGACGAAATCGAACACGGTTCCGTGAAGCGCTTGTTTGGCGATGCAGCCTATAAATTATCCATGTCTTCCACCAAATCATCGGTAGGGCATCTGCTAGGCGGTGCGGGCAGCGTGGAAGCAATTTTCTCGATTCTCGCGATGCGCGATCAGGTGGCACCGCCTACTCTCAACCTCGAAAATCCCTCTGATGGGTGCGATATTGATTTGGTGCCGCACAAAGCCAAACCGCGCACGATCAATGCGGTACTCTCCAATTCGTTTGGTTTTGGTGGCACGAACGCCTCGCTTGTCTTCAAACGCGTCTAAAAAATTATTGTCATACCGGCGTAGGCCGGTATCCACGTCTATCATCAAATTCAGTATTTGTTGTATGGAATGGATCCCGCCCGGAGTTTATGCCCGCGAAGGCGGGTAACGGGATGGCGAGGCGGGATGTAAGTGTAAAATCAAATGACAAAAGCACATGATATCCCCTCATCTTGATCCGAAAATCATCTCTTACAGCAAGCTACTTTTTGACAGTTTTCAGCACTGGACGAAAACAAGGCTGCTGGAACAGCCATTTGCAGATGATGCCGCTCTTTCTGAACAACTCTATTTTGCACCATTTGTCTTGGTCTCGCACGGCACCGAAGCTGATCCGATTTTTCGCTATGCCAACCGAAAAGCACAAGCGTTTTGGAAAATGGATTGGCAGACCTTCACCCAAATGCCCTCGCGCTTGAGTGCTAAACCGGATGCACAGGAAGAACGGCAGCGATTACTTGAGACTGCCGCGCGGCAAGGGTATGTGGATGATTACAGCGGCATTCGTATTGCCAGCGACGGGCAAACCTTCTACATCCGAAAGACGCTGCTGTGGAATGTGGTGGATGCGAATGGCGTCCGACATGGTCAAGCAGCAGTGTTTAATCACTGGGATCCCATCGCATGAAATGGTTGCGCCGATTCTTTCTGATGCTGTTTTTTGTCGTGATGGCAATCAGCGCGGCGGTGCTGTGGTCGTATAACCAGTGGCGTGAGGCGGGGCCATTAACCGCAGATAAAACCGTGGTGTTGCCCAAAGGCATGGGCGTGCGTGAAATCGCTGACTATCTACAACAGGAAGGTGTTATCCAGCGCGCCGAATGGTTTTTAATCTGGTCAGTTTTATCCTCACAGCACACCGCTCTTAAGGCGGGAGAGTACGCATTTCCCGCGCAGATTTCGGCGCGCGATGCGGCGCGCATGATTGCCGAGGGCAAAACCGTCATTCGTAAAGTGACGGTGCCCGAAGGCTACAGCACCTATCAGATTGTATCCCTGCTCAACACCACCGAAGGCTTGAGCGGAGAGATCGGTATGGAAGGCCTGCGTGAAGGGGAGCTGCTTCCTGAAACCTACTTTTTCTCGTATGGCGATAGCCGCGAGGAAATTGTGCAACGGATGCGCCGCGATATGCGCGCGGCCTTATCCTCCGCGTGGGAAAAGCGCACAAACAATCTTCCCATCCAGACACCAGAGCAAGCGCTCACGCTTGCTTCCATTGTCGAAAAAGAAACCGGCATAAAGGATGAACGTGCACGCGTAGCGGCGGTCTATATCAATCGTCTGCGGAAAGGAATGTTACTACAAGCCGATCCCACCATTCTTTATGTGCTCACGCAAGGCCGGTATGACCGCGAACGGTTGCTATATAAAGATCTTGAACTAGATTCTCCCTATAACACCTACCGCGTGACAGGGCTGCCGCCAGGCCCCATCGCAAACCCCGGTAGAGCGGCGCTCGAGGCCGTGTTAAATCCCCTTAACACAGATGAGTATTATTTCGTCGCCGATGGTAAAGGCGGGCATGTATTCGCGCGTACTTATGCCGAACATAGGCGTAATGTAGCTGCTTACCGCGAATGGATGAGGAATCAGGAATTGAAGAATTGAAAAATGGGAGTCATCCTGAACTTGTTTCAGGATCCATGCTTATTATTCTGATGGATGCTGAAACAAGTTCAGCATGACAATACTTCCCCAATTCTTCAATTCTAATATAGCTTTGTCGCATCCAGATTATACTGCAAGCACGTTGCCTTCACCGTATTGGCAAGCAGACAGGCAATCGTCATCGGGCCCACGCCACCCGGCACGGGTGTGATCGCGGCAGCGACCTCCCTGGCTTCATCAAACGCGACATCACCGACGAGTTTCCCTTTTCCATCTGGAGAGGGAACTCGGTTAATCCCTACATCGATCACCACTGCGCCTTTTTTGATCCAGTCGCCGCGTACCATCTCAGGCTTACCCACAGCAGCCACGACAATATCGGCACCGCGCACCACAGACGGAAGGTCTTTCGTGCGTGAATGGGCGATCGTCACAGTACAGTTTTCTTTGAGCAACAACTGCGCCATGGGTTTTCCCACGATGTTCGAGCGCCCAATCACCACCGCATGTTTGCCGCTTAAATCCTTCAGGTAATCCTTGAGCATCAACAAACAACCATAGGGAGTGCAGGGTACTAGCCCATCCTGTCCTGTCATGAGTTTTCCGGCATTGAATATATGAAATCCGTCTACATCTTTCATCGGGTTGATGGTGTTGATAACGCGCTCTTCGTTGATCTGTTTGGGTAACGGTAACTGCACGAGAATTCCGTGTACCTCATTATGCAGATTCAAATTTTGTACCTGCAACAGCAGCTCTCGTTCTTCGGTATGTGCAGGCAGCGTTACTTCGATGGATTTCATCCCCACTTCTTCGCATTGCTTGCGTTTGTTGCGTACATAGA
>CAZFOM010000037.1:2550-15233 GCA_964520155.1 uncultured Rickettsiales bacterium | reverse complement strand
TTGTGCAGGTGCGCGAACTCGACTCCATTCTGAAGCTCAAAAGCGGGCAAGTCATGGTGATTGGCGGTCTGATGGAGCAGGGTAGCGACAACACCGATCGCGGTGTGCCGTTCGCTAGTAGTGTGCCGTATGTTGGCAATCTGTTCAAATCCGCCGAAAAGATCACCCGTAACACCGAGCTGATCATTTTCATCAAGGCAACCATTGTTGGCAGTTCGGGCAATTCTGCCCCTGCGGATCGCGTGATTTACGACAAATTTACCGATGATCCGCGCCCGCTGACATTCTAACCCGTTATGTTGACGAACATACGTTACATCCTGCTGACTGCCTTAAGAGACTGGCTGTTCGTTGCCCTCATCTTGTCAGTGGCTGTGGCGATTTGGATCTCCCGCGTGCTCGGTAGCACCGCTTTGGTCGAAGCGCAGGAGATGGCGTTATCCTTTGGTGGCGCTTCCTCGCGGGTGATTGTCATGATCGGCCTCATTGTCTTTGTGTGTTTTCATGTCAGGCAGGCATTTGAATCCAAAGAGATTGATGTCTTTCTGTCACGCCCGATCCACCGTAACACATTGGTACTTTCGTACTGGTTGGGATTTGTATTTGTCGCATGGTTGATGGTGCTATCCACGGGGTTGGTGCTCGCATGGTCTGGTGTGTTGCATGTGCAGGGATTCTGGTGGTGGCTTACGAGCCTGTTTCTGGAATGCAGTATGATGGCAGCCATTGCCTTGTTCGCTTCGTTTACGCTCAGAAGTGCGACCTTTGCGGTGGTCACCTGTCTGGGATTCTATGTACTTTCACGCATGATGGGATTTTTCATGCTCACCACCGAATCACGCATGATGTTCGAGCAGGCCTGGTTGAATACGCTGCTTAGCAGTATCATACAGGGTGTTTCGATGCTGGTACCGCGACTCGACTTTTTTGCCAACTCCGAATGGCTGGTTTACGGTATTACGCACAATCAGGATATCGTGAATTTTCTCCTGCAATCGGCGGTCTTCACGCCGGTGTTGCTGATTGCGACGATGCTCGATTTCCGTCGCCGGCAATTCTGATATGTCCACCCGTATGCGATATATGTTGCCCGTGCTGTTCGTGGCAGCGCTCGTCTTGCAGATTAGTTTCTGGACCTACAGCCGCACCGTGAAACCGGATTTGGGGATTGTGCCAGATGTCCCAGGACGTGCGGCAGTGAAGGCACTCTCGTTTGGGGATGAACAGTTTTTCTTTCGCCTGCTGGGATTACAGATTCAGATTTCCGGAGACACGTTTGGGCGCTCAACTGCATTATACAAGTACGATTTTGTCAAACTGAACCAGTGGTTCATCCTGCTCGACAGTCTCGATGATACCTCCAATTTTATTCCCACCATGGCCAGTTACTATTTCAGCCAGACGCAGAACCGGCCAGACGTGCGCTATATTGTGGATTATTTGTATCGTCACGCGGCGCACCGGCCGCAGACCAAATGGTGGTGGCTGGTGCAGGCTACCTATCTTGCCAATCATGTGCTCAAGGATAAGGATCTGGCACTGCAGATGGCAAAACCACTGGAGAATGCCGGTAACGATGTGCCGGTATTTGCGCGGCAGATGCCCGCGTTCATCCATGAGCAGAGGGGAGAATTTGAAGATGCGTACCGCATCATGCAGGATATACAGAAAAATTTTACCAATCTCTCGCCAGGCGAGATCAATTTCATGCGCTACTTTGTCGAAGAGCGGCTTAAAAAACTTGATCGCATGAGCAAGCCGCAGGAAAGGTAAGTCTTGGCAATAGTTCATGGGATCGGGTAAACCTACCCATATGAACGATACATTTCTGACGTTTACGCAGGCACTGCAACTGGTAGGGCTTGGCCCTAGCCTGTTTCTGGTGGCGTTTTTGTTGCTAACCATGAAACGCCCGTCCCATGTGGTGGTTCCGGTCGGATTTTTTCTGGCACTATCGGCGGGGTTCATCGAGCCGTTACTTACCCCTTTGGATTACCAGCATACATGGTTGCATGGGGTAACGCTCATTGGACAGAGTATGATTCCGGCCATGAGTTTCCTGTTGGTGATACAGTTGACTAGTGGAAAGATGCCCAGCCCCTGGTATTGGTTGGTGCTGTGTGTGCCTGTTTTTGGCGGTGGATTGATTTCCTATGCCGCGACAATGACATCGGATGAGCTGTGCATTGGCAAGCAGATCTGTACCACTGCCGAGCACAGCAAGATTCTCTATGGCGTATTCAGTGCGAGCGCATTGTTTCTGTTGCTGGTGGTTGTTCTGTCTCGCATTCCCGTATCGTCGCAGGCACCGTCGGCGAACAAGACCCACCAGTACTGGCTGATCATTTCGCTGATTTTACTGAGCCTCTGTGTACTTGCCGTAGATCTGGCGTTACTTAAAGAACGCTTAACTTCGGAGCAGCATGTATTCAGCGTGACCGCGTTGCGCATTGGCTATCTCTACCTCGTTATTACATCCATTTTCAGGGTGTTCGATCGTCAGTTTGAAATCGACGCGGCGCGCATTCCTAGCATGAACGAACTGATCCTTACCGATCAGGATCAAAAACTCTGGCATAAGATTGAATCACTGGTGCGGGATCAGAAACAATACCGTGAGATGGGGTTCAGCCGTGAGAAACTCGCATCTCATGTGGCGGCAAGCGAGCATCAGGTGTCGAAAGTGATCAACCGGTTATCGGGAAAAAATTTCAATCGTTATGTCAATCATTACCGAGTGGAAGAAGCCAAGGAAAGACTCCTTAAAGAACCTACAACGATCACGGTGATTGCATTTGAAGTGGGTTTTAACAGTATTGCATCGTTCAACCGCGTCTTTAAGGAAGAAACCGGGGTCTCACCGACAGAATTTCGAGAAGCGTATGGCGGCTTACTTGCGGCGGGGGCGGGCGCTGCCGACAGAATATAAGTGCTCGGCCGCAGGAAATTTCCGTGCGCGCACTTCCTTTGCGTAAGTGGATACTGCGTGGGTGATAATTTGATCAAGCGATGCGTAGCGCTTGGCAAAGCGGGGTGCAAAATCACTCAAGCCCAATAGATCATCCACCACAAGCACTTGCCCGTCGCAGGAGGCAGATGCACCGATACCTATGGTGGGAATTGCAACTGCTTTCGTGATCGCATCCGCAGCGGTCACATCGGTTGCCTCTACTACCATGGAAAACGCACCGGCGCGTTCGACCGCCTTCGCATCTTCCACCAGTGTTTTCTTCGCGTCTGCGGTTTTTCCCTGGTATTTATAACCACCCAGCATATGCAGATGTTGTGGCTTAAGCCCGACATGCCCCATGACCGGAATACCCCGCTCGGTGAGAAAGCGGATGGTGGACTCCATCTCCTTGCCGCCCTCCAGTTTGACGCACGCACAACCGGTTTCTTTCAGAATGCGTGCTGCGGATTCAAACGCCTGTGCAGGGGAAGATTGATACGAAGCAAAGGGCATATCCACCACAACCAACGCCCGAGTGGAATGGTCTACCACCGCTTTACCGTGCGCGATCATCTGCTCGAGGGAAACGGGGAGCGTGGAGGGCATCCCGTATACCACCATGCCGAGCGAATCCCCGACCATCAGCACATCCACATGCGGATCCAGTAGGCGCGCGACCGGAGCCGTGTAGGCGGTCAGCACCACAATCGGGGTGCCGCCTTTCATCGCGCGAATATCAACGATGCTCTTGCGCTTCGGTGGTGACGTCTGTGCGCTCATAGCGAACCTAAACGGATGTTTTATTTCTTCTCAGGCGTTTCTTTGGGAAGCGTGAAGGTGATCGTGGTACCCACATTCACCTCGCTGGTAATGTTAAAGGTTCCGCCCATTAATTCCACAAACTTCTTGGTGAGCGGAAGCCCCAAGCCTGTACCCTCGTATTTTCGACTGAGCGCGCTATCCACCTGCCCGAACGGTGCCATGGCGCGGGAGATATCTTTAGGCGCAATCCCGATGCCGGTATCTTTTACCTCAATCGTCACCGATTCATCTACCACATTCTGCCATGCGGCAACCGTCACCGAACCACCTGCAGGCGTGAATTTTACCGCGTTGGATAGCAGGTTCAACATCACCTGCTTGAATTTCTTCTGGTCGGTTTTGAGAATATAATGCTCTTTGGGAATTTCCTCAATGAGCGACACATTGGCCTGCTCGGCGCGAGGGCTGACCAGGCGCATACTGTTTTTGATCGCTTTGGTGATATCGACTTCACTGACATCCAGCTCGAGCTTGTCGGCTTCCGCCTTGGAATAGTCGAGAATATCGTTGATGAGGCTCAGCAAGTGTGTGCCGGAGCCATGAATATCACGAATATATTCGATATACTTATCATTACCGAGCGGGCCCATCCGCTCATTCTTGATCATCTCGGAAAACCCGATAATCGCATTCAGTGGCGTGCGCAACTCATGGCTGACATTGGCAAGAAACTGTGATTTATCACGATTCTCTGCCTGCGCGGTTGCGGCTTGTGAAGCCAGTTCCAGATTGGTTTCGTGTTGCTTGGCAATGATCGTTTCGGCTTTGTTTGAAATGATCAGCAGCAATGCAATTACCGCGATAAAGATGATCACGATTCCCGCTGATCCGATGATTTGAAACTGATCGAGGTTTTTGGATTGCTCGGTCACATCCATCTGGATTTCGAGGATTCCCTGCACGACTGGCTTTGCCTGCTGGGTTGCGGGGTCGGTAACGACAGATGCGGCGCGTGCATCCACGAGCGGGGCAATGGTGCGGATGATATTTCCTTTGCGCACCGAGCCATCGGCTTGCGGCACATCCACATCATACAGTATTTCGCTTTTTTTAACGCCGCTACTTGCTACTTCCAGTAATTCCTGTTTTTCCTTTTCCGTTGTTCCAACGCTTGCATTGGCGTTCAGTATGGTGGATACTTTCGATGGCTCAACTGCTGTAATCAGCAACCCGTCCGGCGCATACAGATTCACTCGCGAAATCGGCACTTCCTCGAAATACTTGAACACCGCCTTGCCTACGGCATTAAACCCCGCCGACATTTCGGCAAATCCCTGATATTTATTCCAATCTGTAGTTGGCAACCCTGAGGCAACGAATTGTTTATGGTACGCAAGCGCGAGGGTGGCGTTCTGGTTCTGCCCTTCCCAGATCGTATTCGCAAAGCCTTGCGCCAGCGCATCGCTGTTTGTACTCACCAGCCGAACCAGATCCGCTGTGGCAATCTCCTTAAACGTCTTTCCGACGAAAAAGGATGCTACCAACACTAAAACGAAGGCGATCGCAGCGAAATGTTTGATATGGGAAAACATGGGATGGCGGGATGGTAGCGAGCTAGTTTCTATTCTTATTCATTACCTTATCACGCGCTTTCCTAACAAAGTACTAACGACAAAACGAGAAAAAACGAATGGGTTGTATGGTGATCAAGATATACACCCATGGAACCTTGATATAGTAATAATATATTGATTTATAATTATTATATACCTCTGTTGCGAAAATTACACACCCCCATATTTTTGTATATACTGCTGATTCAACGTGAGGTCAGGATACTGATTGACTAAACAGAGGGCTTCTGGTTATAAAGCCCCTCCTTTTTACCGACATAGCATATAGAGGCGATCGTCATGAAACGTACTTATCAGCCCAGCAAACTGGTTCGCAAGCGCCGTCACGGGTTCCGCGCGCGCATGGCAACTGTGGGTGGCCGCAAAGTGGTCGCCAATCGCCGTGCGAAGGGTCGCAAGCGCCTGAGCGCCTAAACTCTCACTTGATCACGCTCACGCATCGCTCTGACTTTCTGCGCGTGCGCGATGGCGGCTTGAAATTTGTACGGCCGCAATTGGTGTTGCAAGTGCGCGTGCGCGCTGAACCCTCACCCGTATCCACCGCCAGAGTCGGATTCACCGCCACCAAAACGCTGGGGGGCGCGGTGGTGCGTAACCGTGTGAAACGAAGGCTGCGCGCTGCAGCGCGCGCGCTGATTGCAAGTCAGGGGAAACCCCAATGCGATTATGTTCTGATTGGCCGCAATACGACCGCCACCTGTTCCTATTCGGAGTTGTTGCAAGATTTGCAAATCGCGTTAGACAGACTGCACGCAAAACTTGGCCACCTGTAACATCCACTCATGAAAATTCTTACCCTGCCACTCTTATGGATGATTTGCCTCTACCGGCTCGTGATCTCGCCGCTGTTTCCGGCTGCCTGCCGCTTCGATCCGACGTGCTCACACTACGCGTCGCAAGCGATCGGGCGTCACGGGGTGCGGGGCATATGGCTAGCGATTCGCCGCGTGTTACGCTGTCATCCGTTTAAGGATGGCGGTTATGATCCTGTTCCGCCCACTCATCTTTGATTGCCGACATGAAATTTGGAAATCCGCATCGTCCTGAAATGACCAACCTCGTGCTTGCGGTGGTGATCTCTTCGATCATCCTGATTCTGTGGCAGGTGTTTTACGAAATGCCACGCCAGAAAGTGCTGGTGGAAAACATGAAACGTGAGGAAGCACTCAAAAAGCAGCAACAGACAGAAGTGACCCCGTTTGTTGCCACCGATGGTACGCCGGATCTGGCGCGGCATCGCTCGCAACTTCTGTCCGAATCCCCGCGTCTGAAAATACGATCTGACACGCTGCACGGATCGCTTAATCTCAAGGGGTTGCGGTTCGATGACCTGACGCTCGCGAAATACCGTGTCGAACTCGACAAGAACAGTCCGGAAGTGATTCTGTTTTCCCCATCCGGTTACGCTGACGTATATTTCACCGAGTTTGGCTGGGTGTCCAGCGATCCAGCGATTGCGTTGCCCAGTAAAGATACGATCTGGCAGGCCGATGCAACCGAGATTATACCGGAAAAGCCGGTCACACTTACCTGGCAGAATCCGCAAGGCATCCGCTTTGAGGTTATGCTCACCATGGATACGCAATATCTGTTTACGGTGGAACAGCGGGTGACGAACCGGTCCGGCGCAAACATCGCGATTCAGCCATATGCCTATATCAACCGGTTTTTCCCGAAAGATCATGCGGCCAACTATATTCTCCACGAAGGCCCCATCGGTGTGTTCGGGGAACAATTGCAGGAAAAAACCTACAAGACGCTGCGCGAAGATCAGGAAATAACGCTCACCGACGGACGCTGGCTTGGCATCACCGACAAATACTGGCAATCGGTGCTGATTCCGGCACAAGGCGGCGTGTCGGCGAAATTCTCCTATTATCAGAGCAAGGGACAGGATCGTTATCAGGTGGATTTCATCACCCCCGTGCAGCAGATTGCAAACGGAGAAACGGCTTCCACCAAAACACGATTATTCGCGGGTGCTAAAGAACTTGCAGTGCTTGAGCAGTACCGGAAGCAATTTGATATTCCTTTGTTTGACCGCTCGGTGGATTTCGGCGTGCTCTACTTTCTGACCAAGCCGCTATTTCTCATGCTCAATTACTTTTATTCGCATATTGGCAATTTCGGACTGGCGCTGATGTTGCTCACCGTGGTGATCAAACTCCTGATGTATCCGCTGGCGAATAAATCCTATGTGGCGATGAGCCAGATGAAACGCCTGCAACCGGAGATGATGCGCCTGCGGGATCAGTATATCGACGACAAGATGCGCATGAATCAGGAGATCATGGGGCTTTATCGCCGCGAGAAAGTGAATCCGGCGGCCGGATGCTTGCCGATTCTGCTACAGATCCCCGTGTTCTTTGCGCTGTATAAGGTGCTGTTCGTTTCGATCGAGATGCGGCATGCGCCATTTTACGGCTGGATCAAGGATCTCTCCGCGCCCGATCCCACCAATCTGTTCACGCTGTTTGGCTTGCTGGAGTGGAATGCGCCGATGTTTCTGCATATTGGGGTGCTGCCGATTCTCTTCTGCGTGACCATGATCATTCAGCAGAAACTCAACCCGCCACCTGCCGATCCGATGCAGGCCAAAATCCTCGCATGGATGCCCTATATTTTTCTGTTCCTGTTTGCGAAGTTTCCTGCAGGGCTGGTGCTGTATTGGACATGGAGTAATATCCTGTCGATTATCCAGCAGAAAATCATCATGATTCGCTACAATGCCAAGCACGAAAAGAAATCCTGATACGCAACGGGCTATCCAAATTCGCCCGATTCTGCACGCGGATATTCCCGCGTTGCTGGAGGTAGCCGTGCGCGCGTGGGAAGACACCTATCCGAACATCATCTCGCGCGCGCAGATGGAATATATGCACGCGCTGTTTAATACGCCCGAAGCACTGCGCCGCCAGATCGAAGAAGAGAAGCAGGATTTTCTGGTGGCGATGTCCGGAAACACGCTTGTAGGATATGCTGCGTTTCTGGCCACCGGTGAGGGCGAATTCCGCCTCTCCAAAATCTATGTTGCGCCTGAAGTCAAAGGGCAGGGGCTGGGCAAGCGATTGCTCGATGCACAGATCGCAAGGCACCAGCCGCGCGTGCTTAGGCTCTTTGTGAATCGTCTCAATTTTCCTGCCATCAATTTTTATTTCCGCGAGGGATTTGTGATCGAGAAGGTACAAGATACCGATATTGGACAAGGGTATTTCATGAACGATTTTGTCATGGTGAGACAGTTCGGCGGTACCCATGCCCCAGGACGGTAGCCTCTTTCTCAAACCCTGCGATTTTTCCGCAGCCGCGACCAGTATCGCGTCGCTGCCGACCACCAAATTGCCCGAAATCGCCATGACCGGCCGCTCGAATGTGGGGAAATCCAGTCTCATTAACGCACTGCTTGGGCGCAGCGATATTGCGCGTGTGTCCAATACACCCGGGCGCACGCAGCAGCTCAATTTCTTTAATCTCTCCGGCCATCTCATGCTGGTGGATATGCCAGGCTATGGCTACGCCAAAGCGTCCAAGAAAGAGGTGCACAGCTGGAATCAACTCATTCGTGATTATCTCAAAGGCAGGCCGCAGCTACGGCGCGTGCTGGTGTTGATTGATTCACGCCACGGGGTGAAGGAATCGGATGAGGAGATCATGGCCATGCTCGATCAGTCGGCGGTGAGTTTTCAGATGATTCTCACCAAGGCAGATAAGATAAAGCCTAGCGAACTGGAGATCATCGAACAATCCGTGGAAGTGGTTGCAAAGCGCCATCCCGCGGCGCACCCGCGCGTGATTTCCACTAGCTCCGAGAAAAAAACCGGTATAGATAATCTGCGTCACGAACTGGCCGCCTTAGGGATATAAACCGAGATATAACCATGAAAATCAAATCCGTTGAAACCCCCAAATCCATGCTGCGGATTGCGGCCACGCTCACCGAAGCATTGCCGTATATGCGCCGTTTCAACGATACGGATTTCGTCGTGAAATACGGTGGTCATGCGATGGGCGACGAAAAATCGGCGCAGGAATTTGCCAAGACGATTGTGCTGCTCAAACAGGTGGGGATTCATCCCATTGTTGTGCATGGCGGCGGGCCGCAGATCGGGCAGATGCTGGATCGCCTCAAAATCAAAAGCTCATTTGTGGACGGTCTGCGCGTGACCGACAAGGCTACCGTCGAAATCGTCGAGATGGTGCTTGCCGGCTCGATCAACAAACAACTCGTGACCGCGATCAACGAAGCTGGCGGTTTGGCAATCGGTATCTGCGGCAAGGATGGCCGCCTGATCGAAGCGAAAAAGATGAAGCGTCGAGTGAAAGATCCCGAATCCAACATCGAGAAAGTGCTGGATCTCGGATTCGTAGGTGAACCAACCCGCGTGAACACCAAAGTGCTCACCGAGTTTGAAGATTCCAAGATTATTCCGGTCATTGCACCGATTGGGATTGGCGAGAACGGCGAAACCTACAATATCAATGCCGACGTTGCTGCCGGCGCAATCGCGGCCGCGATCAAAGCCGAAAAACTCATCATGCTCACCGATGTGCCAGGGGTGCTCAATAAGAAAAAAGAACTCATCAGCGAGTTGACGATCAAAGAAGCCAAGAAACTTATGAAGGATAAAACCATCTCGGGCGGCATGATCCCGAAAGTGGAAACCTGCATGGACGCAGTCGAAAACGGTGTCACCTCGGCGCATATTCTCGATGGCCGCCTGCCGCATGTGATTCTCGTTGAGACCTTTACCGCGCACGGCGCAGGAACCATGATCCGCAAATAGAACGAAGCGGTTTACGCAACTATTGCTTCACAATCGTTCTCGGTTTGAGACAGGAATATGTCTCAACACAATACAACCAAAACACGAATTACATTTTGTTAGTATCGCTCTTAAATTGTATTCTGGAGGGAAGCCTGATTGTCCACTTCTTTCGTATAACCTAATGAAAAAGAAGAACAGTTTGGTCTAACACTGGGGGTTTTCGCGGGCATGTAGCCCACCCTTACAACCCTTTCCAAGTAGGAGCTTATATCATGTCAATTACTTCCATTAATACCAACATTGCGGCGTATTATGCGCAGCAAAATATCGGCAAGGCGTCGTCCTCTGCGTCCGCATCGGTCGCGCGCTTGTCCAGCGGTAACCGCATTGTCCGTGCTTCGGACGATGTGGCCTCGCTGGCGGCCGGAACTTCGCTACGCACGCAGGTGACCACCCTGCGCATGGCGATGATCAACACTTCTCAGGGGTCAAGCCTATTGCAGGTAGCCGATGGTGCGCTCGCGCAGATCATCGACATTCTGCAACGCCAGAAAGCCATTGCCATTCAGGCAGGTGCCGGTTCGATGGGGGCGGAAGAACGTGGATTCCTCAATCAGGAATTCCAGGAACTCAAGTCCGAAATCGATCGCATTACCACCACCACCAACTTCAACGGTGTGGCATTGCTCGATGGCAGCTTGTTCGATCGCGTGGAACCCAAAACCGCATCCAGCAATGCAATCGCAGCAAACGGCTCTCTCTCACTTAACACGTCGCTTGCAGGTGGTAAAACACTCATCTTCAACGGCGTTACATTCACCTCGACCACTGTAGCTGCTGCGGCAACCGGAACCACCTTCTTCTCCGGTGACGTCAACGGCATGGTGGACAGCCTGGTGCAGTTGCTCAATGCTTCGACCAACATCGCGATCTCCGGTGCAACCTATTCCCGCTCGGGTAACTCCGTGGTCATCACGCAGGATGCAGGTGGCGGCGCAATCGGCCGTGCCTTCAGCTTCGCCGCAGGTACTGCGAGTTTGGGCGCAGGCGGTGTGACCATCACGGGCACGCAGTCCGGCACAGCAGGTACATTCTTCCTGCAGGGCGGCACGGAATTGGGGCTGGGCTTTGGACGCACGACCGCATCGGGTGTGATCGGTGATAACATTCTGACCGGTCAGAACCAGATCAAGGCGAACCAGCAACTTACCATGCCTCCGGTTCCGGCTGCTAACGTCACGGCAACCTTCTCGGCGAAAGGCATCACATTCAACGATGGCGCGAACTTGTCATTCAACTTCGTGACACTGGGTGCTGCCACCGGAAACGCGACCGAGATTATTATCGGTGCAACGCTCGAGGAAACACTCGATAATGCGGTGCAGACCTTGCGTTCGTATGCACAACAAGCGACCTCGGTTGCCGGTGCGCCGACCAACGATCGCCGTAACCTGTTTGACCAGTTCGAGTTTAACCGCGAAGGCCGTCAGATCAATATCGAGCGCAAAGCGTTCGGTAACCTGTTCAACATCGCCGCTGCGGGTGCTGCCATCTCGTTTGGTACCTCGATCACGGGCGGTGGCCCTATTACAGGTGCAGGCTCATTTGCCAACGGTAACATTACCGGTGGCGTGAGTGTGAACGGTATTCAGAACGCTGCGTTTGCAGGCAAGATCAGTGGGTTCAAAGCGACCTATACCAACAACGTCAACCTCATCAATCTCGAGTTGACGGTGGGTGGTATATCGTACAATGCCTTTAACATTAGCACTGCGCCTACGGCAAACACGACAATCCGCTTTACCTCACAGACCGGCGGCTATTTTGAAGTGGAAATGGCAGCCAACAACGGCGCGACCGTGACCAATCAGTCCGAAGCGGATGTGATTGCGGCACGTTTCAACGCGGCGTTTGCCGGACTTACCTTCTATCAGAAACGTGACGTCACCAGCTATAATGGCGCCGGTGCGATTCTGACGAACGGTGTGTCTACCGGCTCGCTGACGGGCACCTCGGTGCGTATTCAGAACGAGTCGTTTACGGATCTCGGTATTCAGGACATCAATGTGCTGGCTCCGGCTCCAGGTACGTCCAACGGCATCATCGAGATTGTCATCAATGGCGAGACGTACCGTAGTGGCGACATTGGTTCGTTCATTCGACCAAACAGCCTGGTGCGTCTCACCAACCTCACGGATGCCAATCGGTTCATCGAGTTCTACGGGCCTTCCGTGATCGAGGAAAGTACCGCCACGACTGCGGCGCTGACGATTGACTTCTCGACGTCTGAGCGCGCCCTCTCGTTTGAGAACGCACTCAAGAACGCCTTTGGGTTCAATAGTGGCGGTGCATCGCTTGCCTTCCAGGTGGGAACCACGGTGGAAGACACGCTCAAAGTCTCGATCGGTACAGCTTCGACCTCGAACATCTTCGGCGGTCAGGCGATAAGCGTTGAAACGCAGGCAAATGCAGCCGTTGCAAGCAACGTCATTGATCAGGCGCTCAACATCATCACGTCCATTCGTGCGGATGTGGGCGCGCTGCAATCGCGCTTCAACTACGCCTCGAACA
>CAZFOM010000037.1:0-2540 GCA_964520155.1 uncultured Rickettsiales bacterium | reverse complement strand
TTGCTCGATACCGATGTGGCGGCCGAATCAACGGCTTATGCCACAGCACAGGTGCAGTTGCAGGCAGGTATTGCAGTTCTTGCGCAGGCGAACCTGCTGCCGCAGAACCTGCTCAAGCTCATCGGCTAGTTTGTTCTTTAGAGTTAAGAGTCCACTTGGGGCGGTACGAGAGTACCGCCCTTTTTTTGACATAAAAAACACCCCGCTTATTTGCATAAGCGGGGTGTATCGGAGAGAAATCGAAAAAGAATTGCTTACGAAAACGCTTCTTCCCACGTGCCGGTGGTAGCGGCTTTGGTGTATTCGGTGACGCGGTTTTCGAAGAAGTTGGTGTGTTCGACGCCGTTTAAGATGTCATCCATCCACGGCAGTGGGTTTTTACCAACACGGTAGATCGGTTCCAGCCCAAGCTGCACTAAGCGCCGATCCGCGATGTAGCGGATATAGAGCTTCACTTCCTGTGCGGAAATACCTTCGATACCGCCTACACCGAATGCGAGATCAATAAACGCATCTTCGTGATCGACAATCGTGGAGCAGGCCACATAGAGATCGCGCCGGAAATCCTCGGTTCCCACTTCCGGGTTTTCCTGCAGGAACGTGCGGAACAGCTTGATGATGGATTCGGTATGCAGCGTTTCGTCGCGCGCCGACCATGCGACGATCTGCCCCATGCCACGCATTTTGCCAAAGCGCTGGAAGTTGAGCAGGATGGCAAAGGAGGCAAATAGCTGTAGCCCTTCGGTGAAGCCGCCAAACACGGCAAGCGTTTTGGCAATATCGGCTTTGGTCGATACGCCAAACTGCTGCATATAGTCGTATTTGTCCTTCATCTCTTTGTATTTGAGGAAGGCCTGGTATTCCGAATCGGGCATACCGAGCGTATCGATCAGATGTGAATAAGCGGCGATATGGATGGTTTCCATGTTGGAAAAGGCCGACAGCATCATCTGCACTTCAGTGGGCTTGAACACCTGCGAATAATGTTTCATGTAGCAATTATTCACTTCGATATCCGACTGGGTGAAGAAACGGAAAATCTGCGTAAGCAGGTGTTTCTCATCGGGCGTCAGACGGGTTTTCCAGTCCTTCACATCGTCGGCCAGCGGCACTTCTTCAGGCAGCCAGTGAATGCGCTGCTGCATGAGCCACGACTCATACGCCCACGGGTAGTGGAACGGTTTATAAACGGGCTTCGCTTCGAGTAATGACATCTTTTCCTCCACAGACAGGTTGTTCGGCTGAGCGAATATGGTGCACGATATTCTGGCGCATAAATTCGCTTAAAAATTCGGAAGATGCATCTTCCGTGTAAATCACGGCGTATTGCAGGCCGCCCAGCGCATTGCGACGCCATTGCTGACGGCGTTCGTGCTGCATGACGGCTTCGCGCACATCGCCGGCTTCATCGACATCCAGCACAAACGGACTCATGAAGCCTTGGGTGGCAACGACAAAAATACCCGCGCGCGGTTCGAGTTCATAGGGTGAGTGAAACCAGCCCTGAAGCGTATAGCCCCAGCGTTTGAACTCTATGGTCGACTCAGCACTTGGTTCGAGTAAAGCGGTTTGCATGTAAACCTCGCTGTTGTTTGAGACAATAGATTAAGAAGATGGGCGGATGGGCAGATGGGCGGAATTTCTTCTCATCTGCCCATCTATCATCTTCCTATTGGCACGCCAGACATTCTTCGTATTTGCCGGATTCGTAATCGGGTTTCGGGTTGCTTTGCTTATACAACGACATCTCGAGCTGGAGCGCCACATCCTCATGCTTGTGCGACACTTTGTCGGCGCGCTGCAAGGAGCTGGAGCGGCAATAATACAGGCTCTTGACGCCTTTCTTCCAGGCGTGAAAATGCAACAGGTGCAGGTCGCGCTTATGGATATTCGGAGGCAGGAACACATTGACCGACTGCGCTTGACAGATGAACGGCGTGCGGTCGGCGGCATGTTCGACCACCCAACGCTGATCAATTTCCGGTGCGGTTTTGAACACGGCTTTCTCATCTGCGGACAGAAATGGCAAATGTTGCACCGACCCTTCGTTGCTTGAGATCGAACTCCAGATCTCATCCGTATTGAGGCCTTTTTCCTCGAGCAACTGCGTGAGGAATTTGTTTTTCACCACAAATGAACCGGTCAGGGTTTTTTGTGTGAAGCTGTTGGCCGCATACGGTTCGATACCAGGCGAAGAGTTGTTCGCAATGATCGAGATCGAAGCGGTGGGCGCAATGGCGATTTTGTTTGAGAAACGCTCCATCATACCACACTCCGCCGCATCGGGGCAGGCGCCGCGTTCTTCGGCCAGTTTCTTCGATGCCGCGTCGCATTGTTGTTTGATGTGCTGGAACAGTTTTTTGTTCCATACTTTCGCCATCACCGACTCAAACGGAATCATCTTGCTTTGCAGGTAGGAATGGAAACCCATCACACCGAGTCCCACCGAACGCTCGCGCATGGCAGAGTATTTGGCGCGCTGCATACCCGAAGGTGCATTATCAATGAAATCCTGGAGCACGTTATCGAGGAAGCGCATC
>CAZFOM010000036.1:0-15338 GCA_964520155.1 uncultured Rickettsiales bacterium | reverse complement strand
ATTAGAGTCATGTTGGGTCAATTTGCAGTATTTCAAAAGTGGTGATAAAAAATAATAAAGTAAAAAGAGTTCAACCTAATGTTTACGTGTCAAACAAAACGAGCACTATACCCAATTATAATGACTACTTTTTTCATTGTAGGAACTAGTGATCTAAAAAGCAGGTACGATATGCTCAGTTTAGAAAATGAGTCTTATCAACCATATAACCTAGGAGACATGACAGTTTCTGCAGAGAGCACGTGCGCTGCAACATGGAGCTATGCGCTCAGCCGCTCCATCACCTCTTCGGAAATCTCAAAGTTTGAAAAGACTTCCTGAACGTCGTCATTGTCTTCGAGCGTATCAATCATTTTGAGGAGCATCTTGGCTTGTTCTTCTGAGACGCTGTTGGTGGTTTTTGGCAGCCACATGATTTTGGCGGATTGCGGCGCGCCGAATTTCGCTTCGAGTATGTCGCGTACGGAGCCGAAATTATCCACACTGGTGGTAACCGAGTGCCCCTCTTTCGAGGATTCCACATTGTCCGCGCCTGCATCAATTGCAGCTTCCAGCATCGCATCTTCGCTCGCAATAGATGCGGGATAGGTGATGAGTGCGAGGCGATCAAACATGAAACTCACGCTTCCGGTTTCTCCCATATTGCCGCTTGCCTTCGTGAAGATCGAGCGGATTTCGGATGCGGTACGGTTGCGGTTGTCGGTCAATGCTTCAATAATCACGGCCACACCACCCGGGCCATAGCCTTCGTAGCGCACTTCTTCGTAGTTTTCGGTTTCTCCCTGACCGGAGGCACGTTTGATCGCATCCTCGATCTTATCCTTGGCGATATTCTCCTGCCGTGCCCTGAGCACTGCCGCGCGTAGTTTCGGATTCTGGTTTATATCGGGCGCACCGGCTTTACACGCCGCCTTTATCTCACGCACGATTTTGGTGAAGATTTTCGCTTTCTTTGCGTCCTGCGCACCTTTGCGGTGCATGATGTTTTTGAACTGTGAATGGCCGGCCATAAAATGGTTGATGGTTTATGGTTATTGGTTGATGGAGAAATGAACGGCCTTATCAACCATCAACTATCAACCATCAACGTTTTCTAAAATCCCACCCACCTTAATCACCTCAACCCTCTTTGCCAAGCCGGTTTTGTCATCGGTTTCGACGAGTATGCCGCAAATCGTGGCATCACCCGTGGCAGCGGTCATTTTGTTTTTGCGGATTTTGGTGGTAAAGCGCGTGAGTGGCACGGTTTTCTCCATCCCGATTACGGAATTGTAATCGCCGCACATCCCCGAATCAGTCTGGTATGCGGTGCCGCCGCGCATGATATGAGCATCATTCGTAGGAATATGCGTATGCGAGCCAACGACCAGCGATACGCGCCCGTCGCAGAAATGCCCCATCGCCATTTTCTCCGATGTGGCCTCGGCATGAAAATCCACGAGTATCGCATCCATATTGGCACCGAGCTTCATCCCTTCGAGCGCTTTATCGGTGGCGGCGAACGGGCAATCTACGCTATCGGCGATAAAAATTTGCCCAAGCGTATGGATTACGCCGATTTTTTTTCCATTCCGCGCTTCATAGACACCAATACCGGTACCGGCGCAATTGGCGGGGAAATTATGTGGGCGCAGCACACGCTTGTCTGATGACAGGGTGCCGTAAATTTCCTTCTGATCCCAGACGTGATCGCCGCAGGTGATGACATCTGCTCCGGCTTTGAACAAATCCTTGCAGATGTCGGGTGTGATACCAAAACCAGCCGCCGCATTATCGCCGTTCACCACGATGAAATCTACCTGCTGCTCAGCGCGCAGTTTCGGCAGATACGCGGTGACCGCATCGCGTCCTGATCGTCCAACTATATCGCCAAAAAAAGCAAGTTTCATAAAGATGATGATAGATGATGGATAGGCAGATGGGCAGAAACAAAGGATAGAAACACATGAATGAATATCTTGTTTTCTTCAATTCAGCCCATCCATCATCCGCCCATCACTATTATTTCCCGCTCCGTTATCACTATATCAAGCGCCTCGTCAAAGGATTCAAGCGCGATGGGCGGCACTTCCTGAAAACCAAAGGCGATCCCAATGGCTTTAATTCGGTGGTTTTCTCTTAAATATCGTAGTGTTGCGTCGTAATATCCGCCGCCATAGCCGATCCTCCCACCTTTGCGGTCAAAGGCAATGAGCGGAACGAGTACTACATCAGGGATCGTTTCGGGGGCGGAGGCTTCGGGTTCGGCTACTTTATACGAGCCTAGGATAAGCGTGCTATCGGGTTGCCATGAATGGAAGGTTAAGCGTTTACTACCCGCATTCACACGCGGCAGGCAGGCATGGCGCTCGAGATATGGCTCATGCCGGATCGCGAATTTCGGCGAGCACCAATCCTCGAGCAAGGGAAACACATCCACCTCGTTTTGGGTGGTGGCATATCCGGCGAGTGTGAGGCGATCTCCCATGGTCGAATGATCGAGCAGGAAACCCAGCGTGCGTGTGCAAATATCCGAACACATCGTCTGATACACATCGGGCGACAGCGCCAAGCGCTCGGCCTTCATATGGGTGCGGATATCAGGTTTGGTGGATGTCATTTAACCTACAGATAACTGTCACATGGACGTCGGCTTATTGTAAAGCTCGCTGCGGAGTAGAGCATGGGAGGAGCGAGGAGCGCAGAAACTTGAGCGTACCAAGCGTACGTGAGTTTCGAGCACCGAAGCGACAAAGCAGGCTCTCGCCGCAGATAGAGCTTGGCAATAAGCCGAAGTGTAAGCGGCACCACTTGAGCCGTGGGATGTGTCTATCGCTAGAGGCCCTTAGATAAGGGGGGCGTCATATAACCAAGAAGACCAGCCTCAAGATCAGGGACAACACCCATTGCGACATTATCGGCCCAAGGATCAGAAATCCTACACGGGCTCAGCAGAAAACCGCTTACCTTGCTAATATAGGGCAGATGCGTTCGTTTGTCACGGTGGATGGAATGCGAGTGAGAGGAATAAATTAGCAATAGAAAAATCTATATTTATCAGTGTATTAAAATATAGCTGGGTTCATCATTTCTTAACATACAGGCAGTAGTATTCTATGCATGAAACATCTGTATGATCAAACAGCACTGGAACTTATGGCCGAGAAACTCGGCTTGAAATCTGTGCCTACGCATTGGCAGGGGCGCACATTTTCGGATGTGTACAGCGAGCTGACCGATGCGATGTGTCTTACGCGAGAGAAACTTGGTCAATTGCATATTGATGCACACGGAAATGCAAAAAAGATAACCGGACAGGCTGTTGGGCAAAAGATAAAACCGCCTGTAAACATCAAAAACATTCAAGCTCTGTGCAATACGCTTACGACTCCTATACGAAAATCACTGTATGCGATTGTGGATTCAGACGAATCTGAACCTTGGAAGGAAGAGCTAGAAGATACCCTTGACCCTCCCTTAAGCCCATTGGAGCAGGCGAGAAAACAAGGGTTACTGAACGCAGATATGAAAGCTGCGCACATAAAACAAAAATACCCATCGCAAGAAATTGGCGCTTGCGCGCAGGCTGTGCGTGAATATCGCGGTCTTCCCCTAAAAATCTATGAAAAAGTTGGAATTACGGAACAACATGGAAACGGTTACGAAAAGCAATCAAGTAATCATGTTGTCTCGTTTCACGAAAAGCGCGCTTCGATTGCAAAATTGCTAGGATGTGGCGATCAAGGCATAGAGCCAGATGATTCACACATCGAAGCGATGATCGAACTTGGAAATAGGCTTCGCGCGTTGAACACAAATTCGTTGCGCACGGGAATTGCAGCATTGATTGAGGCTAAATCCCAAACGGGTAACACACCGAAAGATAGGTTATTGGTAAATGTTGCGGCGTTTGCAACTACTCTCTATCCAAAAACATACGAAGAGTATCGACGTGATGACGGATACTCTCCAGCGTTGATTACGCAAAAGGACATTCGCGACTATCTGGCTGGAATCAAACATGAATCATTTAAGATATTCACTTTCAGCCGTGTTGAACGCACGGCGCAGGCGCTTGGGATGAAGGATATTTTTGCACTGGAGGAGCTCGGAAAACTACTCGAAGCGGGTATAGTTACAGGCTTTGCATTTGAAGGAGATAAACCTATACCGCAGTTCAAGGAAGGCGTTAGTCAAGAAGAGAAGGATGCCGCGCTGAAATTCAATCGCTGGGGTGTGATGGGAGAAGAGCAGTCTTATACAGATCGCCTGGCACGCGAGCGACAAGAGAGTGGCCCGCACATTCGCGGTCTGAGTTAAAAATGTTATCCTGAAGGCTTGTCTTGGCATAATCTGTCATTGCGAGGAGCGTCGCGACGAAGCAATCCAGAAACTAAAGATAAAGGCTGAAAGGTGAGCAGGCGTCTTCAGGATCCATCGTAGTCAACGCCATATTGTCATGCCTGCGGACGCAGGCATCTCTTGGGATGGGCTATGTGGCGTTGATAGGGAGATTCCCGCGTTCCCCCTACGCCAAGGCTTCGGCGCGACAGGACGCGGGAATGACGGGTATCATTATTTACTCATGACCCGCGACCATCAACCATCAACCACACTTACTCAATCTGCCCCGCGATCTTTTCAATCCGGCCGGCGATTTCGTTGATGGTGGTGGAGAGGATTTTTTCCATTTCGATCATCTTGTTGCGCTCATAGGATTGCGAGGTGTTTTCCATCTGCCGGCGCAGCTTAGTAAGCTCGGATTTGGTGTCTTGCAATTCGTCGGTCAGGATGAGGGCGGTGAGCACCAGCAATTGCGCTTCGGGTACTAGTCCGGTGTTGCGTGCCAGATGCGATACGCGTTCGTCAAGCTCTCTGGCGACTTTTTTCACGCGTTCTTCTTCGCCATTATCACAGGCGACACGGTAATCGCGGCCATGGATGTTGACGGTGACGCTTGCCATCACGCCGCACCGGCTATTGGTTGAGTGTGTGGCAGCTCACGAATCGTGGTGCCCAGATACACAAGCAGTTCGCGCACATAGCGGCGCATCTCCTGATCGTAGCGCTGCACCGACTCCAGTTCATGAAGCAGCGACGTAGTATCTTCGGAAACAGTAGCAGGTTCCCCGAACAGGTTCGTGGGCGGGGTTGCGGCCTCCTGGTAGCGCAGATGGATCTGCATGGTGGAATGCTCGAGCTTACCGCGCAATTGCTGTACGCGCCACTCCAGAAAGCGTATGGCTTTTCTCAGACGCTCCTCGGCTTCATCCAGTTCGCTGTATTCGACGTGCTTATTCACAGCGTGTGCTGCAGACATACTCGTATTCCCCTTGTGTATGTGCATATGGGATATGCATCATTTTTTACTGGTCATAGCATAGTTTAGCGGCTAAAAAAACGCACATTTTCAATACAGGTAACAGGAACCGTATGGCCATGGCATCTCGCACAGCACCGATTTCGTCTGTTTCTCCCACCCATGCCGAGATGGCGAACGCCATTCGCGCGCTGGCCATGGATGCGGTGGAAGCGGCCAATTCCGGCCATCCTGGCATGCCTATGGGTATGGCGGATGTGGCAACCGTATTGTTTCGTGACTTCATGAAATTTGACCCGACCAGCCCGCATTGGGCGGATCGTGACCGGTTTATTTTGTCCGCCGGACACGGCTCGATGCTGCAATACGCACTTTTGTATCTGACCGGATACAAGGACATGACGATCGAGGAGATCAAGCGCTTCCGCAAACTCGGTGCCAAGACCGCCGGTCATCCGGAATTCGGGCACGCATCCGGTATCGAAACAACCACAGGCCCACTGGGGCAGGGGGTTGCAAACAGCGTCGGATTCGCCCTTGCCGAGCGTATGCTCCATGCGCGCTTTGGTGAAGTCGTGGATCATTACACCTACGTGATTGCCGGTGACGGGTGCCTGATGGAAGGGATTTCGCAGGAAGCGATTTCGATGGCGGGTCACTGGAAACTGAATAAGTTGATTGTGCTGTTTGACGATAACGGTATTTCGATTGATGGGCCTACCTCGCTTGCAGTGTCGGAAGATACGCGCCTGCGGTTTCAGTCGGCAGGTTGGAATACGATTGCCATTGATGGACATAACGAGGCAGAGATTCATAAGGCTATTACGAAAGCGAAACAATCCGACAAACCCACATTAATTGCTTGTAAAACCACTATTGCTTATGGTGCGCCGACCAAAGCTGGTTCAGAAAAAAGCCATGGCTCACCGCTTGGCAAAGACGAGATTACCGGTACGCGCGCGAAACTGAACTGGCCACATGCGCCGTTTGAGGTGCCCGATCACATTCTGCATGGCTGGCGTCAGGTGGGGCAAAAGGGAGTGAAAACTCATCACGATTGGCAGAAGCGTTTTCAGGCATTACCCAAAGACACGCAGTCCGAGTTCGAGCGCGTCATGAAAGGCACATTGCCTTCCGGTTGGGGTGAGGCGGTACAAAAAGCCAAACAAGCACTCACAGAAAAACAACCGACCGAAGCAACGCGCAAATCCTCGCAGGATGCCCTTGAAGTATTGAATGTTGCGATACCGGAACTGATCGGTGGATCGGCGGATTTGACGGGTTCGAATAATACCAAGACGAAAACGCTCGCGCCCGTGAGTGGGAAGGATTACTCCGGCCGCTACCTCTATTACGGAGTGCGCGAGCATGGCATGGCCTCTGCGATGAACGGCATGGCACTGCATGGCGGGTTCATTCCGTATGGCGGTACATTTCTGGTGTTTACCGATTATTGCCGTCCGGCGATTCGTTTGTCGGCGCTCATGCAGCAGCGTGTGATCTATGTGATGACGCATGATTCGATTGGCTTAGGTGAGGACGGCCCCACGCACCAGCCGGTCGAGCATCTGGCCTCGCTGCGCGCGATTCCTAATTTGCAAGTGTTCCGTCCGTGTGACGCAACCGAAACACTCGAATGCTGGGAGCTCGCGATTGCGTCTGAAAGTGCACCTTCGATTCTCTCGCTTACACGTCAGAACATTCCGCATCTTCGCAAAACCTACTCCAAAGAAAATCTCTGCGCGAAGGGCGGGTATGTGATTTCTCCCCCCTTCATCCCCCCGCTTGCGGGGGGAGTAGAGGGGGGAAAAGCGGAAGAAGTTGAGGAGGGAAAAGCGATACCTCCCGTCACTCTCATTGCCACCGGATCAGAAGTGCATCTTGCCATCGAGGCACAGAAGCAACTCCATGAAAAAAACATTCCGTCGAAAGTCGTCTCACTACCAAGTTGGGAATTGTTCGACGCGCAACCGCAAGCGTACCGCGATTCGGTGCTGGGCGTTGACACGCTCAAAGTTGCAATTGAAGCCGCGAGTGGATTCGGCTGGCAAAAATATATCGGGTTGGACGGTATCTTCATCGGCATGAATAGCTTTGGTGCTTCTGCCCCCGCACCGGATCTGTATGCGCATTTTGGCATCACCGCCGATGCGGTCGTGAAAGCAGTCACCACACGGGTAGGTTAGTATGCAAGAATCGTTTATTGGCAGTGAAACAGGATTGATCTTCGGGATCATATTGATATTCGTGGCGGTTGCCGATTATGTGTTCTTCCGTTATTTCGCACCGCATTTTTTGCGTAGTCGCGGTGAGGAGTTTGCCCAATCCTTTGGGCGCATACGCCGATTTGCTCCGTATTGGATTACGGCGTTGATCGTATTCGGACTCTATTTGATTTTGCAGTATGTGAGAGCAGCATGACGATTAAAATTGGTATCAACGGACTTGGGCGCATTGGTCGTTGTGTATTGCGTGCGGTCACGGAAGCAAGTCGCAGTGACATCGAGATGGTGGCGCTTAATGGCCCTGCACCGGTTGAAACCCATGTGCATCTACTGAAATACGATTCGATTCATGGCAGCTTCCGCGCCGATGTTACGGCCGCGTCGGGCGGTATCGCCATCAACGGAAAAAAGATTCGCTTAACCCATGAAAAAGACCCTGAGAAACTCGATTGGTCGGGCTGCGATGTGGTGCTTGAATGTTCGGGCAAATTCACCAAGCGCGCCGATGCAGCCGTGCATCTTCGTAAGGGTGCAAAGAAAGTGCTAATCTCGGCACCGTCGCCAGATGCCGATGCAACGATTGTGTATGGTGTCAATAATGCGGCACTCAAAATAGATCATACGGTGGTTTCGGTGGGTTCCTGCACCACGAATTGTCTGGCACCGATTGCGAAAGTCTTGAATGACGCGGTGGGTATTGAATCCGGTTTCATGACAACGATCCACGCCTATACGGGTGATCAGAATCTCGTGGATTCGAGCCACAAGGATATGCGTCGCGCGCGCGCGGCAGCGCAGTCCATGATTCCATCCACCACCGGTGCAGCCAAGGCGCTGGGGTTGGTATTGCCGGAACTGGCAGGCAAGCTCGACGGCACCGCAATCCGCGTACCGACCCCGAATGTCTCGATGGTCGATCTGGTATTTTTCGCCAAGAAGGATACGAATAAAGATGAGATCCATGCGGCGATCGAAGCGGCAGCAAGTGGCACGATGAAGGGTGTTCTTGCAGTATGCAAAGAACCGCTGGTGTCGATTGATTTCAACCATTCGAGTGCAAGCTCCATCTTCGATGCCACCGCAACTTTCGTGACTGGAAAACGCTGCGTGCGCGTGGCAGCATGGTACGATAACGAATGGGCCTTCTCGCTACGAATGCTCGATATGGCAGCATTGGTGGCGGCATAATGGCAACCAAAAACACCAAACGCAGCTTCCTCACCCTCGATGACATCGAGGTGGCGGGCAAGACCGTGCTTGTGCGGATGGATTTGAACGTGCCGATGGTAGCGGGGAAGGTGACGGATAAAACCCGCATCATCCGCCTGATTCCCACATTAAAAGAACTGGTACAGAAAAAAGCACGGGTCGTGATTCTCTCGCATCTGGGAAGGCCGGATGGTAAGTTCGATCCGGCGCTATCGCTTGCGCCACTGGTGGATGAACTTGCAGCAGTGATGGGCGGTAAAGTGCCGGTAAAATTCGGCGTGGATAGTGTTGGGCCTGCCGTACATGAAGCGATCATTTCGCTCAAAGCAGGCGAAATCCTGCTGCTTGAGAATCTGCGTTATCACCCCGAAGAAGAAGCAAACAAACCGTCTTTTGCAAAAGCGCTCGCGGCGCTAGGCGACCTCTATGTCAACGATGCGTTTTCCTGCGCACACCGTGCCCATGCCTCGACCGAAGGCGTGGCAAAGCTATTACCGTCTGCCGCCGGAAGGCTGATGCAGCTTGAACTCGATATGCTCGAAAGCCTGTTTGGTGATTCCAAACGGCCGCTCGCGGCGGTGGTGGGTGGCTCCAAGGTTTCCACCAAACTGGCGCTGCTTGAAAATCTCACCAGCAAAGTGGATTTCCTGATTGTGGGCGGCGCGATGGCCAATACGTTTCTACTCGCACAAGGTCATTCGGTCGGCACGTCCTTGGTTGAAAAGAATCTGGTGACGACCGCCAAACGCATTTTGTCGCAGGCGCAGTCGAATGGTTGTACGATAGTATTGCCCGATGACGTGGTGGTATCCGAACAGTTCAAAGCACAAAGCGCGTGTAGGATTGTGGACGTGGACAAGGTGCCTGACCAAGCGATGATTCTTGATATTGGCCCGCGTAGCACGATGTCGGTGATGCGGGTGCTGGAGCAGACCCGCACGCTGGTGTGGAACGGGCCGCTCGGTGCGTTTGAAACCAGTCCCTTTGATGTCGGCACGACTAGCATCGCGCGGATGGTGGCGGGACTCACGACCGCTAAAAAAATCAAAAGTGTGGCCGGTGGCGGCGATACGGTGGCGGCATTGTCGCATGCCGGACTTGCCGATGCGTTCTCCTATCTTTCCACCGCCGGCGGCGCGTTTCTCGAATGGATGGAAGGCAAACCGCTGCCAGGTGTGGTGGCCTTACAGCAGAAGCGTGGATGAAATGCGTGATCCCATACACGCTTTCCGAGTCTCAGGAAGCGGTTGTTTGGGCAGAATCGCGCGGGATAGGAATCATTCTGCAAACGCCTCGTGAGGCGATCTATTCGCTGGGGCTTCGTTATCTCATGGAATGGCGCAATCAGTTGCCCGATGGAAACTATCATCACTGGATTCTTGACTGTGCGGATCGTGGGGAGCTTGCCTATGAGGCGATTCGTCAGGGTGTAACACATATACGGCTCGATGCCGATCATCTTGCACTAAAGGAATTGCAAGCGCTGGCTGCACATCATCATGCACATATAGAAATCGGTGCATATGAAGCGCTCGATCTGCGCTTTAGTCGAAACATTGACGCCGATCTTGAACGATTTTTCGCGCGATCCAAGGCTTGACAAGGAACATGAACCGTTGAAGATGCGGCCATCTACAGTCATTCATTTTAGAGTTTCCGGTTAGCGAAAATGAGGAGTTTTGAGAACCGCCGCGTAAGTGTACATAAGAGTACACGCGCAGCGGAAGCGGAAAAACTTCTCGTTTGCAGCAACCGGAAACTCTAAAAGTTAGTCGAGGTAAATCATGAAAACCACCCGTAAAGTCAAAGAAATACTGAGCTGGTACGAGAGCGATAATCCAGGCACCAAGGCCAATATCGCGCGCATGCTTATGCAGGGTAAACTGGGTGGTACGGGCAAGATGGTGATCCTGCCGGTAGATCAGGGATTTGAACATGGGCCTGCGCGTTCGTTTGCACCGAACCCCGACGCCTATGATCCACATTATCATTTCCAACTTGCAGTGGATGCGGGCTTGAACGCCTACGCTGCGCCACTGGGCATGATCGAAGCGGGTGCGGATACGTTTGCGGGACAGATTCCACTCATCCTCAAGGTGAACAGCTCCAACTCGCTCACGCCGAAAGATCAGGCGCCGAATCAAGCAATTACCGGCACGGTGAAGGATGCACTTCGCCTCGGTTGTGGCGCGATTGGCTTTACCATCTATCCGGGCTCGCATGCGGTGCAGGACATGATGGAAGAAATTCGCGAGATGACGCTTGAGGCAAAATCGCATGGTCTTGCAGTCGTGATTTGGTCATACCCACGCGGCGCCGATATTTCCAAGGACGGCGAGACGGGTGTGGATATTTGTGCCTATGCCGCCCACATGGCGGCTCTGCTTGGCGCGCATATCATCAAGGTGAAACCGCCGACTAAGCATCTTGAAAACGGGGAAGCCAAGAAAGTCTATGAGAAGCAGGGCATCAAGATTGATACGCTTGCTGACCGCATCGCGCATGTGAAGCAGACCACCTTTGGCGGCAAGCGCATCGTGATTTTCTCGGGCGGTGCGGCCAAAGGGTTAAACGATGTCTATGATGAAATCCGCGGACTGCGTGACGGCGGCGCAAACGGCTCGATCATCGGCCGCAACACTTTCCAGCGCCCGCGCGAAGAAGCGCTTGCGATGCTTGCCGAAATCATCCGCATCTTTAAGGGCGAGTAGAACATATATTACGACTGTATTCTAAGACCGCTCATTTTTGCGATAGCAGAAAAATCCTGATCGCGCGTTATGAGTGGCAGGTCTTCATCAACACATGCCTGTGCAATCATCACGTCTCCAATCCCTGCTTTTCGTCCACGCCTCAGCAAACCACGACGGAGTTTTCCGGCGCGTTCGTAAAAGCCTTCTTTTAATTCGATCAGGGGTAATTTGAGCAACTGTGTTTCGATTTTCTCGCTATTGGGCGCGCTCAGTAACTCAATCAGTACAAACGGCGGTAAGCATAACTTTGCATGTTTTATGGCTTCGAGCGCCTGATCGACATCCTTACCCGTTTCGCCTGCAAAGAGCGCAATCAGGGTTGACGTATCCGCTGCGAGCATCAGCGGTCTCTGAGTGATTTATAATCGTAACGCATATCCACCTTGCCGCGCAACGCACGAAGCTCGCGGTATGCTTCAGAGCGAGTCAGGTGCTCGAGCGCGAGTCTTAGCGTTTCGGTGATGCCTTTGCCGCTTGCTTTTTGAGCCGATTCCAATAAGGCTTTGGGCAAATGTGCCGTAATTTTCTGGGTTTCGGGTGTTGTGACTGGCATCGTGGTTCTCCTTGAACTTACGGCATATGGTACCATAAAACCATGCCATAATCAAATACCATAAAATGACTGAACTCTACCTCATCTCACCTCCAAAAGTCATACTTCCTGCCTTTCTCCCCGAATTGAAAGCGGCGCTTGAAACCGGCCATGTACGCTCGTTCCAGTTGCGATTGAAGGAGGCGGAGGATGCAGAAATCATTGAGGCAGCTAAGGCGATGCAGCCTTTGTGTCATGCCCATGAATGCGCGTTTATCCTCAATGATCGCGCTGATCTAGCGGCGACCCTCGGTGCGGATGGTGTGCATCTGGGGCAGGATGATATGCCGGTGGGGGATGCAAGAAAAATTCTTGGAGATCAGAAGATTATTGGGGTGAGCGCTCATGCATCCAAGCATCTGGCGATGGAGGCAGGCGAGCAGGGGGCAGATTATGTCGCGTTTGGCGCGTTCTTTCCGACCACCAGTAAGCCGCAGGAAAAAATAGACAAATGGGGAGTTCCGACACCGGATATTCTCACCTGGTGGACGGAGGTAACGACGCTTCCTTGCGTGGCGATTGGCGGTGTGAATGCCCAGAATGCTGGAATCCTTGCCAAGGCCGGTGCCGATTTTGTAGCCTGTATCACGGCGGCGTGGAATCACTCCAAAGGTGCTGCCTATGCGGTTGAGGAGCTACAAAAGGCGATTTCGGCTCCAATTTAACCTATTATTGACCAATTTCTGACAGAATCTCATAAAAACAGGAGTAGTCGATATGTCAGAACCAGCCTGGACGGATAGGGTCGCTGAACAGAAAAACACAGTGATCGCAGTCAAATGCCTTAAATATGTATTGGGACAGATGGATGCTCAATCAGGGAAACAACCTGATGGATCCTATGTTAATAAAAAAAGACCAGAAGTGACTGTATTAACAAGCGGAAGTTACGAAACCTATCTTGCTATGGCTGGTGTGTTGACTGAGATATTAGGCAAGCCAGTCAGAAATGAAAATGTGTCAGTTAAAGATGAAGTAACGAATCATGCAATCGACTTTACCGATGGAACGAATCTCGTTTTTATGTTGTCACTAAGTGATGGTATCTCGGTGACTATTCCAAAAGCGAATATAGAGAATATACAAAAAGGCCTTAGCCTTATCGAATCGAAAATACAGATGATGGGTGGTATTCCTGGTGGTGCTTAGAAATGGGCACTCTCAATAAAACCCTTGCATTTTGGTGCATCTGACACTAGAGCTTCGCCTCCTTTTTACGTGATTGACGAGGCGTATATGCGTATTGATGGTTCCGCCGTTCGCACCGGCATGGTGATTGAGTATAACGGGAAGCTGTGTATCGTGATCAAGCACGAGATCCGCACGCCTGGCAATTTGCGTGCGTTCAACCAGATTGACATGAAAGATGTCATGACGGGCAACAAGCTCAATGCGCGCCTGAGTTCGGGCGAATCCATCGAGCGTGTGCAGCTCGATGAAAAAATGTATCAGTATCTCTATGCCGATGGAGATACGCTCACGTTCATGGACAACGAAAATTACGAGCAGATTTCGATGAACAAAGAATTCATCGGCGATCGCGTGGCGTTTCTTCAGGACAACATGAATGTCTCGATGCAGACTTATGAAGGCAAGCCGATCAGTATTACGCTGCCTGAAAAAGTCGTGTGCGAGATTGTGGAAACCGAACCGACGGTGAAAGGCCAGACGGCGTCTTCTTCTTATAAGCCTGCCAAACTCGATAACGGCTTGCGCATCATGGTGCCGCCTTTCATCGAAACCGGCACGAAAGTAGTGGTCAATACGACCGAACTCGCGTACGTTGAGCGCGCAAAATAGTAGTGATTCGTGACCATCCAATCCGCCAATATCACCGTCATGACCAACGCCGTTCGCAAGGCGGCGAAAGCAGTGGTGCGGGATTTTGGCGAAGTCGAGCATCTGCAGGTATCGCGCAAGGGTACCTCGGATTTCGTCACCAACATTGACAAAAAATCTGAAAAAATTCTCTTTGAAGAATTAAGCCGCGCGCGTCCCGACTTCGGATTCCTGATGGAAGAATCGGGCAGCGTGAAAGGCAATAACAGCCAGTTCGAGTGGGTGATTGATCCGATTGATGGTACGAGCAATTTCATTCACGCGATCCCGTATGTATGTATCTCAGTGGCGCTCGAAAAAATTCATCACGATGGCTCGCGAGAACCCGTCGCAGCCGTTACCTACAGCCCAATTCTGGATGAAATGTATATTGCCGAAAAAGGGCAGGGTGCGTATCTGAACGACAAGCGCCGCTTGAAAGTATCGGGACGTCAGGAACTCGATGAGATTATGCTCGCAAGCTGTGCGCCGCGTCGCTCGCGGCAGGATTACGAATACACGATTCGCACGTTTGAACGGCTCACGACACACCCGTTCATCGTACGCACCGCAGGTGCGACTGCGCTTGATCTGTGTTACTTATCCGCCGGTCGCTACGATGGCGCATGGTATAACAGTTGCAAGCGCTGGGATATTGCGGCAGGGATTCTGCTTGTACGCGAATCGGGTGGCATGGTCACCGAGATTCCTGCGAATGATCGCCATCCGGCACTGCTCATTGCATCCAATCAGGCGATCCATGACCGTTTGGTCACACTCATCAGCAAAGATGATGTGGTGGTAAATTCGCTTGCAAGTTAAGCGCAAAGCCGTCTAATTTACCCGCGCGGCAACACCGTACCTAGTCTGTCAAAATATCAGGGTTTATCGCCTTTATGCGTCGTATTCTTACCGGTTTGCTCTGTAGTGCGGCTGCCTGCGCCATTCTTGTGCCGGCCACTGCGGATGCACAGCGATACGACCCGCGAAGACAGGCGTCGCCGTCGGTGGAAGTAAATCTCGACGCGTTGAACGCACTGCGTAACCAGCCTGCACCGCCGCCGCCCGCCGCCCAAATGCGCAGCGCGCCGGAATACACGCCGCCACCGAAGCCCCGCAAACCCAAAAAAGCGCAAACCCCTAAACCAAAATCGCCGCCTGCCCCTCGCGTGGTAGCTCCTGTGCCGCCACCTGTTGCGTTGCCTGAGCCCGCCCCATTAGCGCTGCCACCGGTTGCTCCTGCACCTGTGACGCCAGACCTGCCTCCGCCCATGCCGCCAGCTATGGTGGAGCCTCCGGCGCTTCCTGCTGCACCACCGCTGCCGCCGGTTGAAAGCGAGCGTAAACCGGTCAACATTGAACAGGCGCCGCCACTGCCGCCGGTGGATATGGCACCCCCGCCGATGCCACCTGTTCCGGATACTGCTCCATTACCTCCGCCT
>CAZFOM010000035.1:6710-15478 GCA_964520155.1 uncultured Rickettsiales bacterium | reverse complement strand
CGCCGATCACTTGCCGGCCTCCGGTGGTAAACAGGTTACCCAACTGAATTTGCGTCACCATGGCGATCTCCTATTTTTATTCCTGTCAATTTCTGACTAGGCTTGTATTTCTACGTTGTTTCCGAACATACTTCCCGAACGCCCCAGATAGGTAAACATATCCTGCTCGGGAATATAGGTCACTTTTCCATCGCGCAGGCTGGTAAAGCGCGTGATGAATTGACCCGATGAATCCTTGAATATGGTGAAGCTGACATCGCTCACCGGAAAGAAATCCTTAAACATCTTGGCAGCCTGCTGCACCATTGCCTGACGCTTGGCGTCACGGTCTGCGGTGAGGTTTGGCTGTTCCTTTGGTTTCTCCGCAGGCTGAACCGCAGCCTGCTTGGGAAGAATCGTTGCGGACGCTTTATCGTTGCCAGGGGTTGGCGCTGAAACTGTCTGCGGCACCGCGACTTGTTGAACGAAACCGATATCCATAACATAACCTCCTTACATGGATAGCGAGATGTGGGGGCGGTCACCCGCCCCCACGATTCCCGTTTCCTGCTTAGCCAATAAGCTTGAGCAGGTTCTGTGGCAACAGGTTGGCCTGTGCAAGCACGGCAATACCGGCCTGCAACTGAACCTGTGCGGTTGCGTATGCAGTCGACTCCATTGCAACATCGGTGTCGAGCAGTACGCCACGCGCAGCATCCTGATTCTGCAACGAACTTTCAATGTTGTTCGATGCATAGTTGAAGCGTGACTGCAGTGCACCCACATCCGCACGGATGGAGGTGATCACGTCAATCGCGTCGTCAATGACGTCGCTTGCGATCGCAGCATTTGCCTGCGTCAGCACGTCAATGGTACGGCCGCCATAGAGCTTCGAGGTCTGGGCATTGCCAAGCGATACCTCGAGGGTATCCTCGGTCGTGGTGCCGACCTGGAACTCGAGCGCCGTGCCACCCGCACCAAAGCCAAACGCCGACTTGAGTGCTTCCTGGAAGGATTTAGCACGCTCAGACGTCGAGAGGTCAATGGTGAGCGCTGCAGTGTTGGTCGTGTTTTCTTCCACCACGGCTGGGCCATAGAACTCAACGAACTTGTTGGCATCGGTGAGATTGGTGAGACGCACCAGGCTGTTCGGACGGATAAACGATCCGATGTCGCCGCTACGATAGGTCTCGCCATTGATGACGATTTCAATGATACCATTCGAGGTGCCAGGCGCTGGTGCCTGAACCTTGATATCCTGAATACCGACATCCGCAAAGCTATTGCTTTGCATGCGTATCGAGGTGCCCGTGAGTGAGCCGGTAGAGACACCATTCGTCAGAATCGCACCTGCACCGCTGTAGCTGGTGACATCGCGTTTCTGGTAGAAGGTGAGTCCGGCAAACGCCGCATTCACACGAGCCGCAATTACGTTTGCACCCGTCTGATCGGTCACGGTTGCACCGTTGTTGGCTGCCATCTCGATTTCGAAATACCCGCCATTATTGGAGGTAAAGCGAACCGTGGTGTTGGCCGTTGGTGCCGTGTTCACGTTGAAGGCATTGTATTGAATGCCGCCCACTGTGACAGACAGGTTGATGAGGTTGACGTTGTTCGTGTACTCAGCGGTAAAGCCACTGATCTTACCCGAAAACGCAGCGTTCATCACACCGTTCACACTCACGCCACCGGTAATGTTACCGTTGGCAAACGAGCCAGCACCCGTTGCAGGGCCTGCACCGACGATCGAGGTACCAAAGGACACCGCAGCACCGGCAGCGCCGATGTTGAACAGGTTACCGAAGGCCTTGCGTTCGATGTTGATCTGACGTCCTTCACGGTTGAACTCCAGCTGATCAAAGAGGTTGCGACGGTTTTCCGTTGGCGCACCGGCAACCGAGCCAGCCTGTAGTGCATATGCACGCAGGGTTTGCACGGCGTTGTCCAGCGTTTCCTCAAGCGTCGCACCGATAATAATCTCGGTCGCGTTACCTGGAGCAGCGGTAGCCGCACCTGCCGTGATAAAGTTGAACGACAAGTTCGCACCATCGTTGAAGGTGATGCCTTTACCGGAGAAGGTTGCCGTGACGTTGGCAGCCGGAACCGGAGGCAGCGTCAACTGCTGGTTTGCCTTGATCTGGTTCTGACCCGTCAGCAGGTTGTCGCCGACGACACCCGATGCTGTGGTACGACCAAATCCAAGACCCACTTCCGATCCACCCTGCAGGAAGAAGGTGCCTGCTGTGCCGGATTGCGTACCCGTAATGGTAACACCACCCGCACCCAAGCTCGCCGTACCCGCGCTGAATGTAAAGGCACGGCCGATAGCGCCACCGCCAGCATCCTGCGTGATGACCACGGAGTTACCGGAGCGGGAATAGGTTGCACCAGAAATCGCAACGTTGGTCGAGGCATTGAGCAACTGTACAAGGCTGTCCACCATGCCGTTGACGTCACCGGAGAAGAAGGTAGTTCCGGTTGCCGCAGCAGCGACAGTGGTCGAGGTGAATGTAACGCCGTTGAAGATGAGAGTTTTACCACCCGCGAGCGACGTGTTAAGCGAAACCGAACCGTTTGCTGCAATCGCATTGTTTGCCGCAGTGGTCGGAGCCACTTTGTCAAACACACTACCATCGAGCAGCACCACACCGTTGAAGTTGGTGGTGGTGGTAAGACGGTTGATCTCAGCCGACAGTTCCTGGAATTCCTGATTGAGGAATCCGCGTTCCTGAGCGGCCATCGAACCGGCGCCTGCCTGAATGGCAATCGCTTTCTGACGTTGCAGAATGTCGGTGATCTGGGACAACGCACCGTCAGCTACCTGCAACATGCTGGAGCCTTGGGAGGTGTTGATCATCGCCATGCGCAGGGTGGTCACCTGTGTACGAAGCGACGTACCTGCAGCAAGAGATGCCACATCGTCCGACGCACGGACAATGCGGTTGCCGCTGGACAGACGCGCTACCGATGCGGACGCCGAAGACGACGCCTTACCGATATTTTGCTGCGCGTAGTAAGCAGCGATATTGGTGTTAATAGAGTTAAGAGCCATGATGAATCTCCTACTTGGATGTTGATATGATGTGAACTACATGCTCACGTTATTATTGAGGCGATACTTCACCACAATAGTGCCATTATTACCCATAAATACTTAAAGAATGGTTAACTCTGGCACACTATACCATCGCAAGAAGAAAACAGAAGAGATTCAATAGGTTGAATAAACTCTTGCGTCCCTGTTTTCTGTTACTCTTCTTTGCGAGAGTATAACTGCTTTAAGTATATGCCACAAAATGGGACAGTAGTCACCATAAAAAAACAGTTCAGGAGATTCATCTGTTTGAAAAGAAACAGGATATGCACGCAGTCAATGGACAGCCTCACGCAAAGGCAACCGCCAGACAACGCATCATACCGAAACCAGAGCCACTTGCCGCTGTTCCCGATTCCATCCCGTTTCCTGACAAATGGAAAGCGTCAGGGTGGGATCACTCAAGTGGTCAAGAAAGCGCGAGAGACTCTGGATCGCACGATACACGTCATCCGATTGTATACCTCCACGGATAACACAACCCGACATCACCGCAAGTTTCATTATGGCATAGCGTACAACCAGAATCGTGACGCGATCTTCGAGCGTATGCCCAAAACCGGAAAAGGGAAACAACGCGACCGACAGTTGCGCCGCAATCCATTTTCGCAAAATCGGCTCTAGCGGTTTAGACCACGATGATTGGTATTGCGATTGCATCTGATGGTAAGCCGATGCGCTGTCCGCGCTCAACGCAATACCCACCGTTTCAGGATTGAGTGTGACGCGCAAAGCCTGTTGCATGTCATCTATGGTTTGCGTTAGGCGCGGGCGGTTGGTTTTTTTGGACGCACAGACCAGCCCGAAAAGCGCATGTAACAGATTAAATGGGTCTGCCGGATTGGGTTCTGCTTTGGGAATGCGAGTCGTTGCATTCCTTAGATAAAAATGCACGGCTTTCGGCCATGCCATCATTGGTAACACTTTCAGCGAACGCGCAACCGAACCGATGCGCAGAAGATTGTCGCCGGCGGAAAAACTCGGATCCAGCGCCGCATCCACGAATGCACGGTGCAGCAGTAGCGCATCCTCGCTTGTCAATTCGTTGGGAAGATATTCCGAAAGACCATGCGGCAGCCGATCTGTGGTGGCAGTATCGAGCACAAACGGATCCGGCTCTTCCATCACCAAACGCACCACTTCGGGACAGGACAGCGTCGCCGTCATCAGCGTGGCTTCTCCCAGACGACGAGTCACGCGCGGAAAGAAATGACATGCGTCGCCCAGAAATTCGGTACCGTACTGTTTTTGCACACCGCACCATCCGGCATCGAACTTCACACAGTGATCGGTGGTCGGATCACGGCGCATGATGTGCTCGGCCTCTCCCGAGGTCACCACCTCCAGCAGTTCAGGAGCCCGCTGTGCGTATTTTTCGACGGTGACCGCATCCACCTGCATACCCCAACCTTTGCAGCAGGTATCGGGACAACGGTCGCCAGTGCACACAAAACTCTCAAGAAAGCGGCTGCGCTGAATGGGAACGGACATGTGCCTACGCCTTCTGCATGACGACGATGTAGCCGCGAATCACCTCGCTCTTGTCTTTGCGAAGATCGGTAAGATTCATATGACGGATCACAAAGCCATACTGCGCAGCGAGCGCCTCAATGTAGAATCTTGCATGACCAAAACGCGCAGACTTGCGAATCGTGAAAGGCGGCGCATCGTCCCCCTGCTCTACCGAAACCGCAAGCATTCCCTGATCCTCAAGCACTTTGTGGCTTGCAGCAAAAAACGGCTCGAGATTGCCGATATAGACCAGCGTATCCACACAGATCACGAGATCAAACCGGCGGGTGCATTGCTCCATATATTCAACAATGTCCTGCACCGCCGTATCGCGATAGATCTGCTTGCCAAGCGCCTTTTCGATCATGCGCGAGGATAAATCCACCCCAACGCGGTCTTTGGTGAAGTGTAGCACAGCTTCTGCGCCCAGCCCCGTTCCGCAGCCAAGATCGAGCAACGAGAGATCTTTCGGTGTGATTCCTTGTGACTGATAGACGGATTCCAGCGCGCGCGCTATCTCGTGCGGCGTGTTATAGCGCAGATGCTGCTGTAGGTGCATATCGAACCGATCGGCATACTCATCAAATAATCCAGCGACATATTCCTTGGGCGCTGTATCAGTCGGAGCACCGGTGATCGCGGCAAGGAAATAGCGCATGTTGCGATCATTTGGTTTTTTCTCGAGCACTTTTTCGATATAAGTCTTGGCTTCATTCAGCCGGCCAAGCTGCATGAGCACCTTGGCGTACCCTTCGATTAAGTGAATACTGTCCGGCCAGCGCTGAAGCCCTGCTTCATAGATGCTGAGGGCTTTGGGAAATTGTCCGGTCGAAATCAGCGTGCCGCCAAACAGAATATAACTGATGACCTGATTCGGATTGACGGAAACCGCCCGCTCCGCCAACTCGCACGCGCGGACATGATTCCCGCGAGAATCTTCGATGCGCGATATCGCAATCAGTGCGTCGTAGGTATTTGGGTCGCGTGCCAATACCTGATTAAACAATGCCTCCGCTTCGTCGCGGTGTTTTCGATCAAACAATACCTTCGCCAGATGCACTTGAGCACGCAGCAGGTTCGGCGATTTAGACAGCAACGCACGAAATGCCTGTTCCGCTTCTTGCAGTTTTCCCTGCATCTGAAAACACAGTCCCTTATATTCATCCACTTCCGCAGAGGGTTCGTAGCGTTCGGCAAATTTCAGATGCTCCATCGCAGCATCGGACTGTCTGCGTTTCATTAAAATGTTTGCGAGCAGTAGATGTGCAAGCCCCTGCTTAGGCTGCAACTTCAGGGACTCCTGAAAACAGACCTCCGCCGCTTCCGGCTGTCCCATACTGAGCAGCGTATGGCCTTTCTGATTATGGAAATGGAAATCCCGCGGATCGCGCTCGATCGCAAGATCGCAAAATGTCAGCGCCTGTTGCCACTGGCCAGAGGTTTTGAACAACGCTGCAAGCAGATAGTAGGCTTTTGCAAAGTCGGGCTTGGTCTGCACAATCGCCTGACACAGACTGGCCGCTTCCTGATATTGGCCTTTGAAGAATAAATCTTCGGCCTGCTGAAACTGCTTCGCGACGTTCATATTCCCTCGTGATCCCTGCATTCATAGCGTTCACGCGCGCATACTACAAATAAAAAGGGTCGGAAAATGCCCGACCCCGTTTGGTAATTACGCGCCGTTATGCGCTGATGGGATGCTGCACCTTATAACGATCATTGGGAAACACATACTGCGCCGCCAGGCGACGCTTTGCATCAATTAGCAATGGTGCACGCGCATTGACTGACAACGATACATTGGTGGGCGAGCGGTGCACGGATACGATCAGCAAAATCGCGGTATCCTGCGGCTCAATCCCCAGATCCTTACACGCCGTATGTACATCTTCCTTGGCAATGATCGTATTATCCGTATCGAGCGGCAGGGTAATAAACGACAGCGCATACTCGTCGAGCGATTGCAGCAGTTTGAACTGACGCAGTTTCTCGCTTGGAAATTCGGTGAGGAAATAATTCAACTTGTCCGGCATACCGAGCAGACCGTGTGGAAATACGATCGGGTTGTCGCGCTTGACCTCGATTTTTCCAAATCGGGTATCAATCATTTCGGGTTCACCGTCGTTCGGTAGCGGAAAATTGGCTGCCAGTGGTGATTGCGTTCCGGTCATCATCATATTCCTTCCCCTTTTATTATCTATGGGTTTATGAAAATTACTAGGCAAAAATTAGTTCAAGAAATTCGATAGCCTCAACTGACTGATACGTGCGAATGCCTGATAGGTGGCAGTCAGCACCGATTGATCTATGGCAACCTGCGTAGAAACCGCGACAATATCGGTTTTGGACACCTGCTCGGTCACGCCCTGCCAGTAAAGCTGTAGCGTGAGATGACGATCATTGATCTGTTCCAGGCTGACCACATTCTGATTGATTTCCGCCTGCACGGAAATCGCCTCTTGAATGCCTTGCTGTACCAGATTGATCGCTGCGCGCATTTTTTCATCGCTATTTTGCGCACCCGCCTGCTCGGCTTGGAAAATCGCTGCAAAAATTTTCTTAAACGCCGAGTTATCCGCTCGGATGTTATAACGAATTTCGACATTATCCTGCGCCCGCACCACAATGTCTTCGGCACTGCCCTGATAATAACTATCATCCGGCGTTCCGACAGTGACCGGTTGCGGGATCAACTCTTTCACCGGTGGAATGTTCGTGCGCGTGCCACCAAACAAATACCGCCCCTCGACACTCTGGTTCAGCATCCCCGCGACAGCACGCTTAATGCCTTCGAGCTGTTGCGTCAGTGGCATATTATTGCGGTTGGCCGGATTGCGCCATTGTACCATAAGATTTTCGAGATCATCCGCAGATTGGATAATCTGATCCATGGACGTATTCATCGCCTGTAAGCGGGTGATCACAAGGCTGTTATTATCCTGATAGGTACGTGCCTTGCGGATTTTCGACTCGAGTCCGGTGAATTGTTCGACCTGTCCGGTCAGCCCCTTGAAATCGTCGGCTTTCTGTCCGCTGGATAGCTGCTTCTGCAGATTCAGAAGATTGGCTTGCACACGACCACTGTCAATGAGAAGTCGCTGGTGTGTGGCGTATGTACTGATGCGTTCGATCGGCATATGGTTCTCCCTACCTAGGATTACTGTAAGATGTTCACGAGATCGTCGAACATCTGGTTGACGACGGAAATGATACGCGCCGAAGCAGCGTAGGCATTTTGATAAATGATCGTATTAGCAAGCTCCTCATCCAGATTCACGCCGCTGATCGCGCTCGAGCGTTCCTGAAACCCATCGAGCAGGATCTTATTGTCATCGAGCGTGCTTTCGGCGGTGGTTGCCGTGGAGGCGGCAAAGCCTAGAATCTGACCCGCATAGCCGTTGAAGGTGACGCTCGAGGCAGGTAATCCTCCGGCACTGGCGAACGTACTGGTTTCGATGGCAAGCCGTGCCAGCTTTTGTGCAAGATCATTGTCGCCGCTGAAACGGTTATACGTCCAGCGCGGCGGTTTCGTTGGGTCGCTCGGCTGGCTGCTGCGCGACAGGGTGCCTGTCGAGATCAGGTTATTGTCGGCAATGATACGACTTTCCACCGCCATATTCAGTGCGCTGCCAGCAACGGTATCACCGGTTGCGGTGGGCTTATTGCTCTTGAAGAAATTATTGAACTCAAAGAAATGCGAGAAGCCGCGGTTGGTTCCGGCCACCGGAGGCAGATCGCTCGGCAATCCAAGCTGTTTGCCGTCCAGCTCGTCAATCGAGATGAAAATATCCTTGGTGCCGCCAATCAGCTTCACAAATCCGGGATCATCGATGTAATTGCCGTTATTCTTGCCGACTTCATTGCCATTTTTATCCACCAGAATCGCGCGCATGTAAGATTGATTGGTGGTCGGCAACACCATCGTGCCCGCACCGGTCACAGTGGTCGGATAGTAACGGTCATTGCGCTTGTTGAACTGGTTGTTGGTGACGCGGTAAGTGATCGTTGACGTCTGTACCGTGCCATTGTCGAGTCTCGTAGCTACGTTCACACTGACATCGTAAAATGTGGCAAAGGGGTTTGCGGCAACACTGGCGGTAAAACTTCCGGCATCGAGCGTGCGGGATTTTTCGCCCGCCACCGCCGTATCGTAACGCGGACGCGCAATCTGGCCGGCCACGTT
>CAZFOM010000035.1:3861-6700 GCA_964520155.1 uncultured Rickettsiales bacterium | reverse complement strand
GGGTGGCCACTGAAATCTGGAAGCTGTTTGCAGTCACGTTCGAGATGGTAAAAAATCCGCCGAGATCGCCCGCAGGAATACCGTTAAACGGCCCGCCTGGAGGAGTGGAGAGAAAAACGGTCTGCCCGTCCTGAAACCCGTGTGGGCTGAGCGTGTTGACGGTCACGACCTGACTGCCGATAGGGCCGGTTACATAGGTGTTGAGTGGACTCAAGGCAGCCTGCGGAACGTTCAGCGTCGGCGCACCCATGGATGCACCGAGGTTATCAAGCACCGTCGCACCCGTGATCCAGAAATCGGCATTGGTGCGTCCGAGATTCTCCAGTTCAAAATCGAAATTGATGGTGTTACCGAGGCTTGGGATCTGGTCGTTATTGGTGACCAGATTGATACTGTTCAAATTCCCGAGCTTCGCTTTGTTTTGCGGCGAACCGAAATGCGCATTGATTTCATCCAGTATGGACTGAATCGTGGGTCTGCCCCTACCCTGACCGCTGTCGAGATTGGAAAAATCGATGACCAACGGACGGATGCCGCCGGTATCCACTTCATCCGAATAGGGAGCGGCCAGCGGATTGCCATTTGCATCCACCAGTCCGATGCGTGCCTTGCCCGACCACTCAAAGAAGGTGGAGGCAATCACCTCGCGCGTACCGGAAAACGTGTTTGCGCCCGGATATCCTGAGCCGGAATTGTGAACCGCATTGACGCGATCGCGAAGCACAGCAGCAAGATTATCCAGCTGCGAAAGCATATCCGGCAGAATTTTGTCACGGATATCCAGAAGGCCTTTGAGTTTGCCCGCTGCAATCACGGTGGTGATTGTGCTGCTCTTGCCAGTGGTTGCAAGCGTATAGGGCAAATCGGTGGTGAAGGATCCGTCCGTATTGGTGCGGAATACCTGTAGCGCGGAGATCGTGCCATCCTGCGTAAGCACATCGAGCGAACCAACGGGTGAGTATTGCAATTGATAGGTGCTTTCATCCACCAGCGGGATGCCGTTCGGCGCATACAGGAACACTTCGCCCGTGCTCTTGTTGACGGTTTGCACATTCATATACTCGGCCACATTGCGAATCGCCTGATCCTGTTGATCTTCGAGATCTGCCGATGAATTACCCAGCGCACGGGCGCGATTGATCGCCGTGTTGAGTGCCGTCAGGTTACGCAGTTGATCGTTGATGAAACGCACCGCTTCGTTGATGTCACGATCGGCCTGATAGCGAAGTTCATTTAAGGAATATGCCGTGCTGGAAAGCTGCTGCGCGAGTTGGAACCCGCCATTGACCGCATCGGTGCGGCGAGAAGGAATATCCGGCGTTTCCGCCATGCGTTGCAGCGCATCGAAAAAGCCGTTGACCTTCTCGTCGATACTGTCTTGTCCGCCCGGACTTCCGAGCAATATCTGTGCGCGCTCAAGATAATCGTTTACGGTTTCCGCCCCACCCACATCCGATGTTTTCAGACGGATAGAACGCTGCAGGTAGATATCCACTTTGCGGGTGATGTCCGCAATACGCACCCCTGAGCCGATACCGTCGATAGCAATCGCTTCCTGATTACCTACCTGACGCGAGTAGCCGGCGGTGTTCGCATTCGAGATATTCTGGGATGTCAACGCCAGCTGGCGCTGGTTGACGTTTAACCCAGAGAGGGCGTTGTTGAGGGCAAGATAAAGTGACATACCTGTCTCCGTTCTGGCGGACTAAAAAGGGTTACGCCTGCTCGTCCAGCGTCACCGAGAGATTCTCGCGTGCCGCATGGTCGGGCTTGGCTTTTTTGTCGTACACACTGTTCATGGTCGCTTCGTTAACCGCATCGCCGATCGCATCCACAACACGGGCATTGACTTCTTTAGCCACCAGCAGACGACGATAATTTTCCGCCATGATGGCATTGAAGATATCGAGCACCGCGCGCAGATCCTGCTTGTCTTCTTCACTCATCGTGTGAAGCGAATCGGGATGGCGTTCGAGCAGTTTCTTTTCGCGTTCCAGTGCGCCAGTCAGCAGCAGTTTTTCTTTCTGCAATTCGCCCACCTTCTTGATGTTCATCGCCTCCAGCTGATCGGCTTCTTCCGCAAGCACTTGCGCCAGACGCGCCGTGAGCGCAATGATGTTATTGGCGCTCGGTTCGGCTTGAAGCGGCGCGAATCGGCTTGCATCCGCTTGGGTGTTGACGTTTGGGTATTGGGTCATGGTTATTGTACCTCCTGTAGTTTCAAGAGTTCTTTGCGGACGTGGTCGGCGATACCGATGCCTCCGGCGCGCGCCATTAATTTTCCGTATTCATCGAGCAGGAACGAACGATAAATTTCCTCTGAACTGCCTCCACCAAACATTCCGTCGGTAGGAATACCTTCAAACATCGGCTGCATCATTTGGGTAAGGAACATCGCCTCAAAATCTTCCGCTGCCTTATCCACCCGTTGCGCATTCAGGCGCTTTTTATTCGGCGTCTGTTGAATCGGAATCGGATCCGAGGTGAACCCCGGGTACCCGACTTTCTTCATGACGACCGTTGGATCTGCCATAGGAATTACCGCGTTTCGATGTCGGCCTGCAGTGCGCCTGCGGCCTTGATGTTTTGCAGAATCGTAATCATATCGCGCGGGCCCACGCCAAGCGCATTGAGTCCTGATACCAGATCTTTAAGCGAGGTGCTGCCGGAATCGAACACGGCCATTTTATTGCCGCTGTTTTCGTCCACCTCGATGCTGGAGTTGGCAACCTCTGCCGTCTGTGCACCTTCTGGCGCAAACGGGCCTGGCTGCGAGATCAATGGGTTTTCAGCCACCTTCACTACCAGATTACCCTGCGCCACAGCCACCGTGTTGATG
>CAZFOM010000035.1:0-3851 GCA_964520155.1 uncultured Rickettsiales bacterium | reverse complement strand
TTTCCCCCATCACGATCGTGCCGCTTGCTTCGTCAATCACGATGCGCGCCGGCTGGTCGGTTTCAACCGTGAGATTTTCCACTTCGGCAAGCAGCTTGGGCACCTGATTGGCATAGTTGATAGGCACCTGTAGCAACACAGTGCCTGGATCGCGTGTGGTTGCTGCGTTAACCCCCAGATGCTCGTTGATCGCCTGCGCGATGCGGCTGGAAGTGGTGATATCAGGATTTCGCAGCGCCAGATTGAGCGACTGCATCGAGTTCATGGCAAATTCAATTTCGCGCTCGATCAATGCGCCATTGGAGATGAATCCGCTGGTGGGCACGCCCTTGGTGATCGAAGAACCGGTCTGGGCACCTGCGGTAAACCCGCCGATCGTCACTGCACCCTGACTCACAGCATACACCTCGCCATCCGCACCATACAAGGGGGTGGCAAGCAGTGTTCCGCCCTGCAGGCTCTTAGCATCCCCCATGGCGCTCACCTGCACGTCAATCGTGTTGCCGGCGCGTGCGAATGCTGGAAGTTTTGCAGTCACAGTCACGGCCGCCACATTCTTACTTTTGAGTTCCGTACCGCGGGTATTGACGCCCTGACGCTCCAGAAACCCGATCAAGCTCTGTTCCGTAAACGCGTTATTCTTGAGTTTATCGCCGGTGCCGTTCAGCCCGACCACCAGCCCATAACCGATCAGGATGTTGTCTCGCACCCCTTCGACTGCCACGATGTCCTTGATGCGTGATTCGGCATGTGCCGCGTTTCCTGCAAACAGGAAAAAGGCAAACAGCATCATCAGGAAAAACAAGGTCGTCATCACAAATCGCGCCACCACGAGATGGCTGTCAAACGGATTTGCCGGAGCAGCTTCTGCGGTGCCGTTCGCATGGGCGTAACTGAGTGAACGAAGCAGCGCATCGCTATCCACCAGTTGATGCTGAATGGGCATTCGGGTCTTGGTATCGGGTACAGCGTATTGGGTCATAAACAATAATCCTCTTGCCGGAGTCGCAGGGTTATATTTCGCCTGCTGTAACTATATAATGCGAAAGTCGTGCCAACTTCGGGGAATAAACTTTCCGATGAATATACAAGGGCATAGAATACTCACCCTACCTAACCCTATTGCTTGCGACATCGGGCAGGTACGGCTTGCCGATCCCGCTAGGCATTTCTTGCCTATCGCAAACCCGATAAGTCGCGAAAATTTCTAGGTTTTATTTGCTTTTTACCGCGTTGTAGCGTAAGCTCGATTCCCGTGTTGTCATGTTTTACTACAACTTCTGCGGATGGGCACGCTGTGAAAGGGCTGCACGGTCTATGAAAACATCGAACTCGCTATGAAAATATCGAACACGCCACCGGTTCGCCCGGCCTCGCAGACGACCCGCAAGAAGGACGTTCACTCCACTTCCGGTGCGTCCTCGGCTGATTTTCTCGATATCCTCGGTAGTGCAGACACCACAAGCACCACCAGTGGCGCGCCACCCATCACCGATATTCAGCCGCTCAATACCGTAGGGGCACTCCTCAGCCTTCAGGAGATGCCGGAAGATGAGATCCGCAACCGCAAAGCCTTCACGGAAGGGCGGTCGGCGCTGGAAACATTGGAACAGCTACGCGACGCACTACTCAAGGGTTCGGTATCACCTAGCATGTTGCGTTCACTCGAACGCCATGTGCAGAATCAGAAAGCACTGAATCCTGATCCTCGGCTCGCAGAAATCTTACTCGACATCGAGCTGCGTACTGCGGTAGAACTCGCGAAACTCGAACAGGCATCGAAAAAAATATAACATGACACAAAGAATTACGTCCAGGCAGTGCCGAGCATGTCGCGCGTTATTAAAGTGGAATATCAGTGACCTCGTGTCGCATGTGAATGTTCTGCACAAGCGAATAGACAGTTTTGAGAAAGGGATCATTCATCTGCACGCAAATGAAAATCTCGAAATCATGAAGGTGTTTCAAAAACAAGGGATAGAGTTTTTATCTGACTTTGAAGTCCGTTTGCGCAAGCAGGATAAGCAGGAAGATTTGCCCGTCTTTGTTGGCAGGGTGGGCATGGGGGCAGAGGCAGATGGCGACAATAACGCTCCTTCCGGAGATGAGGGAGTAGTGTATATCGCTACCGATAACTATGTTGGCCCTGACCGCAGAACCAGACCCAGAGACCCGGATCCCCAGAAACAAAACAAACCGGAAAGCACCTAAAAACGTATTTCAGTCCCAGCGAATGATACGTTTTTATACCCTCATTACCCGTTATCTTACTGATATACATTGAAGAACCGTTAAGACTTGCGAAGTCCTTCGGGTTTTTCTATAAACAAGCCCCTTTTTTGGGTATTATCTCATCATCATTTGTTAGGATCGGAAAACCGCGTATGGCAAAAAGCTCCGCAAACGTGAAGAAGAAATCGGGTACTGTCAAACTGCCGGCTAACTATAAGCCGAGCGAAAAAGAAGACTATATGAGCCCGATGCAGCTTGAGTACTTTCGGCTCAAACTGCTCGCCTGGCGCGACGAACTGATCGAGGAATCGCGTGAAACGATTGATCATCTGAAGGAAGAAAACTGGCATGAGTCGGACATTGCCGACCGCGCCTCGCTTGAAACCGAAGCGGGTGTAGAACTGCGCACGCGCAACCGCTACCTGAAACTCATTGCCAAAATTGATTCGGCGCTGCGCCGCATTGAAGATGGTACCTATGGTTACTGCGAGGAAACGGGTGATCCGATCGGACTGAAACGGCTGGAAGCCCGTCCGGTGGCAACCCTTTCCATCGAAGCGCAGGAACGCCACGAAAAAATGGAAAAACAATATGTGGACGAGGAATAACCTCTTCCCGTCAGAACACAAAAAAGGCATGGTCGTTCCATGCCTTTTTTTATGAAACCCCTATGGTGCGTACACTCACAGATCTGAAAAACATCGGCAAGGCCACCGAACAGATGCTTGCCGAGATTGATATCACAACCGTCAATGATCTGCGTGCGATGGGCGAAATCGAAGCCTACCTTCGATTAAAATTCCGTTTTCCCAAGGATGTGAACATCCTGATGCTGTATGCGCTGTATGGCGCATTGCACGATATTGCCTTCAACCAGATTCCCTCCGATGTCAAAGCACGGCTGAAGAAGGCCGTGGAAAAATAGTCGTGGGTCATGAGTCATGAGTCGTTAGTTACTACTCATAACGCATAACTCATGATCAGGGACTCATGACCACAGAACAATAGGTCGCTTTCGCTTTTGTTTTGCACGAGGCAACCAAGGTGAGCCGCGCGGAGTGTACAGCTTAGTACATGAGCACGGCGAATCCGAAGGTTAACGACATGCAAAACAAAATGGGAAGTGACCGTAAAAAGAATCCCGCAGGGGCGTTAGGCCATGCTGCGGGATTCCTGCGCACTTAACTATGTGGGTGGCATCGCAATCTCGATGTCCCGAAGCCCAAGGTATTGAGCCTGTACTGGGTGAGAACATAGGTCTCATCGTTACGTGCACGCACATGATCTGCCTCTGGTTGATGCGCGTCAACGCATTTTTGGTTAAGATCGTGTAAGGGGTTGAGATGCGGTTTTTTGTACCCATCATTTTTTTATCGTTATAAAAGTAACCATGATTAAAATTTTTATTTGTCATTCCGGCGAAAGCCGGAATCCAGTTATCTTTTTAGGAGCAACGTTGGATGCCAGCCTTCGCTGGCATGACAATAGGATGTGAGGAATATAAACGCATGCACTTTACCGAATATACCAATCCGTTTGTATTGTTTACGGAATGGCTCGAGAAAGCGACCAAAACGGAAAGCATCACCGAGCCAACCGCCATGGCGCTTGCAACCGCC
>CAZFOM010000034.1:6670-15659 GCA_964520155.1 uncultured Rickettsiales bacterium | reverse complement strand
GGGTTTACCTTGCCAGGCATAATCGAAGAGCCTGGCTCATTTTCGGGTAACGATAACTCGCCAAGGCCGCAGCGCGGGCCGGATCCGAGCAGGCGAATGTCATTGGCGATTTTCATAAGCGCCGCAGCCGCCGTGTTCAGGCCGCCGGAGAACGCGACCAACTGGTCATGTGTGGCAAGGTAAGTGAATTTGTTTGGCGCGGTTTCAAAGGGAAGTTTCGTGATTTTGGCCACTTCCTTGGCGAACTCCTCGGCAAAGCCTTTCTTGGCGTTGAGTCCGGTGCCGACCGCTGTGCCGCCTTGCGCCAGATAACGAATCGGGTAGGCGAGCGCATCCTGATCCAGCAGTCGAATCAGGTATTCAATCTGACCGACATAACCAGAGAATTCCTGACCGAGCGTGAGCGGCGTCGCATCCATCAGGTGAGTGCGGCCAATTTTGATGATGTCTTTGAACTCCTCTTGTTTTTTGGCCAGAGCGCCGTGTAGGTGTTTCAATGCCGGCAGCAGATGCTCCTTAAGTTCGACGAGCGTGGCAATGTGCATCGCGGTGGGGAAAGAGTCATTGGAGGACTGCCCCATATTGACGTGATCGTTCGGATGCACAGGTTTTTTGGAACCCATCACCCCATCCGCCAGTTCGATGGCGCGGTTCGAGATCACCTCATTCACATTCATGTTGGTTTGCGTGCCGGATCCGGTCTGCCAGACGACGAGGGGAAAATTCCCATCGAGTTTACCTTCGATAACTTCTTCTGCGGCTTTGCATATCTGCAGGCCAATCGAGTTATCAAGCACGCCCAGACGCATATTCACCGTGGCGGCCGCGAGTTTCAGGACGCCAAATGCTTTGATGAGCGGCTGTGGCATGGTTTCGCCGCCGATCTTGAAATTCTGAAGGCTGCGCTGTGTCTGTGCGCCCCAGTATTTATCGGCAGGAACGGCGATATCGCCGAAGCTGTCGGTTTCGATGCGGACAGAGGTGTCAGAGATTTTCTTTGCAGCGGTCATGGGTTATCCTTGCGGGTTAGGTCAGTTTGCGCTGGAATTTGCACCAAATATACGCAATCTGCAAGTATGACTAATAGCACTCACGCTCCATACTGGAAACAGGCCTGCAAGGAACTCTCCAAAACCGATCCGATCATGGCCGGTATCATCAACACCTATAAGGGTGAGCTGCTCAAAACGCGCGGCAATGCGTTCTATACACTCACTCGCTCCATTGTGGGACAGCAGATTTCGGTAAAGGCTGCCGATAGTGTGTGGGCAAAACTGGAATCAAATCTCGATAAAATTACGCCGGAGCATGTGCTCAAAGCAAAGGATACATTGCTTAGAGCCTCCGGCCTGTCGCAGCAAAAGATGGCGTATATGCGCAATCTCGCCGAGTTTTTTCAGGCGCATCCGCGACCCTCGTGGCAGCACAAAACCGACGATGAGATCATCAAAGAACTGATTACCATCAAAGGCATTGGCCGCTGGACGATCGAGATGTTTCTCATTTTTCACCTGATGCGGCCGGATGTGTTTCCGATCAAGGATATTGGGCTGCAAAAGGGTATTGTGAAACACTATGCGGGCGGCAAGGCGATGCCGCTTGAAAAAATGGAGAAACTGGCGCAGCGCTGGAAACCGTGGAGGAGCGTGGCGACGTGGTATCTGTGGCGCTCGCTCGACCCTGTACCGGTGGAGTATTAGGTGAACGCGCCGCAACTACCACAACCACCTAAACCGCCAAGTCTTACGGGCTACGCCATATTTTTCATCACCGATGTGCTCGATCTGCTGTGGAGCATGTGCAAAGGTATGTGGCGCGGGTTGGTGTGGATAGAGCAGGGAAGCGCCCGTTTTTTTACCCGCCTGATTCGCGTCGAGAAACGCATCCGCTCGTTTTGGCCAAAGCTGCTGTTTCCGTTTCGGTGGCTGCGGTTCATCCTTTATCGTCTGCATATTCTGCCGCCTTGGGCAAAGGTTGCGAAACTCTTGTTTTTGATCGCGGTTCTGGTGGTCTGGCAGTTCTGGGGATACATTCAGCGGTACCACGAAATTCAGGCAACTTATGATCTTTATTATCCCAAAATGTATCACGACCTGATTGCGCGGAAATACTCGGATGCGGATGCGCGTTTCTACGCCGACTATCTCGCCAACCTCTATGCGGAATACTATGCGTCGAGGCAGTTTAAGGTGGCGCAGGAATCTGCGATTCCGCTTGCGACCCCCAAGACCGTATCCTTTCCCAAACATGTCCCGAATGCGAGTGCCTATCTGACCGAGGCGGGGGTAACGCTGGTCAAGCGATTTGAAGGGGTGCGGCTTGAGCCGTATAAAGATGTAGGCGGGAAGCTCACGATCGGCTATGGCCATCTGATCCGACCTGGAGAGTATTTTTCCGTACTCACCGAGGCGGAAGCGGAAGCATTGCTGAAACAGGATTTGCAGGTGGCAGAGGCGATCGTGAAACGCAATGTCAAAGTGCCGCTGACGCCCTATCAGTATTCGGCGCTGGTGTCGCTCGTATTCAACATCGGGCAAGGGCATTTTGAAAACTCCACCCTGCTCGAAGTGCTCAATCAGGGCGATTATCAGGAAGCCTCGAGACAGTTCATGCGTTGGGTGCATGTGGACGGTGAGCGTATTCAGGGACTTGTCAATCGTCGTATTGCAGAAAGACAAATGTTTACAGGTGAATACCGGATGGTGGAGACCGGATGAAACATTTCCAAGCAAGTCATTTGCGAAGTGCCTTATTATGGATTGTTGCCGCAACACTGTTGTTATGCCTGCCGCTGATGTTTCATTGGGATCCAGCGCAGAAATCCAGTGACCTGAATATCTATCTGATCACGTTTGAGGCTTTTTCCAAGCAGTTCTGGTCAGGTGATGTCTACCCGCGTTGGCTGCATGACGTGAATGATGGCCTGGGCGGGCCAGTGTTTATCTATTATGGGCCACTTTCCGGCTATCTGTTCAGTGCGTTTGCGTGGTTACAGAATTTTGATCCCATAGGATACTACCGCCTTACAGCCTGTTTTGCGATCATGGTGTTTGCATCGGGCTGGTTATGTTACGCATGGCTGAAATTTAGGCTAAATGATCGCCTCGCGCTTGCCATCGCGTTGTTTTATACCGTGATGCCATACAAAATCGTCGTCATTTATGTGCAGCACAGCATGCCGCAGGTGATCGGGCATTGCATGATGCTGCTGATATTATATGCCTGTGAGCGAATTCTGCATCAGAAGCGCTATGGCTATGCGCTTTTTACGGTCGGGTTCTCGCTGTTGATTCTCGCTCACCCCCCCACCGTGCTGGTGTTTTGCTGGGTGCCGTTTCTGTATCTGCTGCTACTATCTCCTGCGGCAACACGCCTACGGCACCTAATGGTTGCGGCTGGAGCTGGCATGTTATCCTTACTGCTTACGGCCTTTTACTGGATTCCGCTGTGGTTAAACCGCGCCTTTGTACATCTGGATGTCTATACGGGCAGCCATCGCGATTTCGTGGGGAGTTATTTCCGGCATTTTAATGATTTTGTGATGCCGCTCTATCTACCAGTATTTGTTTTGTTTGTATGGGCGTTACGTTTTGCAAAGCCCATGCTGCTCGATGAAGAAAAACGATTCGTGACGTTTCTTCTTTGTGTAACTGTGGTTCTACTTATCATGGTTACGCCACTGTCGGCACCGATTGTGGCGCTGTTTCCCGTGCTGGAATATCTCCAGTTCCCCCTGCGTTATTATAACCTGATGATTCTTCCGATTGCGTGCATGGCGGGGTTTTTGCTCATCGTCTATCATTTTAAGCGAAGCATCGTGTATTTCTGGATGGTGTTGTTCGTTGCGCATCTGTTTGTCATCTTTGTGTTTACCGAAAAGCAGGATGACGGAACGTTTGAACAGGTTCGCTCCTACCGCCATTTATACGCGACGGAGTACTGTCCGATTACGACACCGCAGGAATTCTGCTCCCTTGCTGCATTGCAAAAACATTATGAAAGGATGGCGCCAGTCATGGTGCGTAGCGGTTCGGCTATTTCGGTACATACCGCCAAAGATGAATGGCCGATTCGCACGAATATATCCGTGATGAGCACCAGTGCCGATATTGTGTTCCGGCATCGGTATTTTCCAGGCATTCGCGTTACAAACGTGGAAAATGGACAAGTGTTACCTATTGAACCGAGTGTGCCTGACGGGTTAGTGCAGCTGCGTCTACCTAAAGGGCAATACCAGCTAATGCTATCCTTTGGTTCGCCGTATGGCTCGGATAAGGCCAATCTTCTATCGCTTTTGGGGATACTTGCCTTTATGGGATTATTATGGTTCGAGCGAAGAAACACGACGCGCATGAAAACCGTGTATTGATTTTTACCCAATTCAGGATAAACCCCTCCCTATGATTCCACGTTATTCACGCCCTGAGATGGCGGCCATCTGGTCGCAGGAAAACAAATACCGCATCTGGTTTGAGATCGAAGCCCATGCGTGCGACGCGATGTCCGAGATTGGTATCATCCCGAAATCCGCTGCCAAAACCATCTGGAAAAAAGGCAAGTTCAATGCCGCCAAGGTGGACGAGATCGAAAAAATCACCAAGCATGATGTGATTGCGTTCCTCACCAACGTTGCCGAGTATGTTGGCGAAGACGCACGCTTTTTGCATCAAGGCATGACGAGTTCGGATGTGGTGGATACCTGTCTTGCGGTGCAACTCACACAGGCAACTGACATTTTGCTGAAAGATATTGAACGACTGCTTTCGGTGCTCAAGCGCCGTGCGCACGAAACCAAGGATATGGTTTGCATTGGTCGCAGTCACGGCATTCATGCTGAACCGACGACGTTTGGGATCAAACTCGCACGATTTTATGCGGAGTTCTCGCGCAATTATGATCGTCTGAAAGCAGCGCGAGCGGATATTGCCACCTGTGCCATCTCCGGTGCGGTGGGGACATTTGCCAACATTGATCCGCGTGTAGAGGTGCATGTGGCAAAGAAACTGGGCTTAAAGCCCGAGCCAGTGTCTTCGCAGATTATACCGCGCGACCGTCACGCCATGTATTTTGCTACGCTTGGGGTGATTGCGAGTTCCATCGAGAATGTTGCCACCGAAATTCGCCATCTGCAACGCACCGAAGTGCTAGAAGCCGAGGAGTTTTTCTCCAAAGGCCAGAAAGGCAGTTCAGCCATGCCGCATAAGCGCAATCCGGTGTTAAGCGAGAATCTCTGCGGGCTTGCACGGATGGTACGTTCCTATGCGGTGCCCGCGATGGAAAACGTAGCGCTCTGGCATGAGCGCGATATTTCTCATTCTTCCGTCGAGCGTATGATTGCTCCCGATGCTACCGTCACGCTCGATTTTGCACTCCACCGACTCACCGACATGCTCGATAAGCTGGTGGTTTATCCTAAGCATATGCTGAAGAACCTGAATCAACTCACCGGACTGGTGTTTTCACAGCGCGTACTGCTAGCGCTCACACAAAAAGGAGCCTCGCGTGAAGATGCCTATGCGATGGTGCAGCGCAACGCCATGAAAGTGTGGGAAGAGGGCAAGGATTTTCAGACCGAGTTGCTCTCAGACAAAGCCGTGACCAAGCATCTGAAGCCGCAGGACATCAAATTGTTGTTCGATTTGAAATACCACACGAAGCATGTAAACACGATCTTCAAACGGGTATTTGGTACATGAGTTTCAAACTCCATCCCGATCTGGTGCGTGATTGCATCGAAGTCTGTGACCTGAATGTCAGCAAAGTCTTACTGCGTAATTGCAAACAGTTTCCGTGGCTCATTCTGGTGCCGATGCGCGCAGGCGTTAGTGAATGGTTTGAGCTTTCGATCGAAGATCAGGCGCGTTCACTCGCCGAGGTGAACTGGACGGCGCATGGCGTAAAAGCGGCACTGAAAGCCACCAAGATGAATATCGCAGCTCTTGGTAATATCACCCCGCAATTACATATTCATGTGATTGCTCGTTTCTCAAGCGATGCCGCATGGCCGAATCCCGTCTGGAACATTAAGCCTGCACCCTATGCCGCAAAAGACCGCGATGCGATAGTGGCGAAGTTCAGAAAAATCCTCGGTGCGAAGTAGCTGCTCACCGAAACACATTCGAGCGCCGTTCGCGTCGCCTCACATAATAATAGACAAACACCACGCCGACAAACTTGCTTGCCAGCATGGTGAGGAACGTCCAGACATTGCCAAACCCTGGCAACGCCATATTCGCAAAATACAGAAACACCAGCGTATCCACAGGCACGGCGGCCACACTCGAAATCATGATGCGTGAAGATAATGGTTTGCGGGTGAAGCTATAGACCGCCCAATCGACCAGTTCGCTGGTCAGGAATGCGAGGCCACTTGCCAACGCAATCATGGGTGGTGCGAGCACATAGGACAGATACAGCGCAATCAGCAGCGGAATGAAAATGTAATGTCCGATCTCACGCTGTGCAAAATCCCGTACCACCAGTATCAGGCCAACCAGAATCGAAACGGCATTCCATACACCCGCTTCGGGTAGCGTCACGTTCAAAAACGCCATGTTCTCAAACGACCAGTTGATGAACGGGATCAGCAGAATATACAACGCAGTATATTTCAGTCGCAGCGGATGAAATGTCAGACGAATGGGGTGATGACCGCGCATGGGAGTCTCCCTTAACCAACGGAAATATGAGCGTTTATGACGGCACACGCAAGACATATTGCACAAATGCAGGCTTGACAGGGGAAAGCACGCTGCCTATACGCTACGATTCCGTTTTGGCTGGGTAGCTCAGTCGGTAGAGCAAAGGACTCATAAGCCTTGGGTCGGCGGTTCGATCCCGCCCCCAGCCACCATTTGAATGATCTGTAGAAACAGATCGAACCGCCTCCTTAAACAAAAAGATCCTGCCGAAGGCAGGTTGGTCGATCCCGCCCCCAGCCACCATTAGCCGCAGCAGCAAGCGAAGCGCGCGTAGCGAGGCTTATGCCCGCCGAAGCTCTGTAAGAGCGAAGGCTGGGATAGCTATTTTGTATATATAAAACAGAATGTTATATATGTAATAAAACAATAACACACCCATAAGTTGTGGCGTGGTAGTGTGTGCCGAACTTTTCATGTTAGCCCGCAATGGTTTATGGAAACAGGAAGCGAAAACCAGCCTATACCTACCGGCGTGCCGTATAAAAAAAAACGGTAATGGTGGCCTTTTCCCGCGCTGGGTAGTGGATACGATCGCGGCGGGATCGTCTATATTAGCGGGTGTGTTTACCGCATGGCGTGAAATACTCTCTGAGTCCTACGCGAATTTTTCTTCTCTGGATTTGATTGACGATATCAAACAGAAGTACCGAACACATTTTGGTGAGAAATTTTTGCAAGATATCCAGGAACAAAAAGCCAAAGGCATTCCAATCGATACCAAAAAAACGGTCGAGGATATTCTAAAACAGAATGACGCATACAACGTAGCGGTAGAACAGCGCTTCAAGGAGACGGGGTTTGATAAGTTCTCCAATCGCATGAAATTACTGAGCACGCACGAGAAATGGAAAATTGGACTCACGGCTTTGGCGGTCACGGGTGTCTCTTTGGGTTCACTCCTTCTGGTGACGCGTGATATGTTCAGAAAGAAAGAGGATGACGAAAAGTCCTTTACGCAAAAAGAAGAGATGCGTCGTGCACAAGAAAGTGCCCGTACACAAACCAATACGGTTCCTTGAAACTAAACCCTCTTAAAACCGGTACTTCAACCCACCCCATACGATCCGCGGTGCACCAGGGCGAGCGCCGGAGGGGCGACGTGCGGCCATATAGACTTCATCAAACACGTTGTTGACGGTGACGAAGGCACGGGTGTTCGGGTAGAACTCGTATTCGGCATTCACATCCATGACGAAGCTGCCATCGGTGCTGTTGGTTTCCAGATATGCTCCTTGGCTTGCCACGGTACGCATCTTTCCGGTGTATTTTCCGCTGACATTCACAAACCACAGTTCATCTTCCACACCGGCGGATGCAAAAAACTGGTGCTTGGCGATGTAGGGGATTTCATCGCCCTTGCGGACATTGCCCCATTCGGCGAACGAGCTGTTGAAGCTGCTATCGAACTCAGAGTGGGTGTAACTGTATGCCAGCTTGATTGGGAATTTGACGCTGCTAACACCAACGAATGGTGCAGCATCGGCATGGAGGCTGCTTTCCAATCCGTAAGCGGTCACGCCGCCGCCATTAAACTGATCGCCCGTACCGGCACCTGCTGATGTGCTATCGGTGCCGAGCAGATTTTCGTAATCCGTTAGAAATCCTACGACTTCTGCCTGCACATGATCGCTGCCATAACGCACACCGGCTTCATAGTTGATGCTTTCTTCGGGATCCGTGCTTGAAGCCGCACTCGCATTAGTGGGTGGGGCAGGGGGGGCAAAGCCTTTGTGGACACCTGCAAGCAACAGCCATTCGGGTGCAAGCTGGTATGTGCCGCCGATTCCAGGCATGAATTGCTGCACATCGTTTTCAAATATGCGTAAGGCCGCACCGGTGCGGTTTGGATCAGCGGTTCCAAAATCCCGCATTTTGAGTTGTACATTTTCATAACGTACACCTGGAGTTAGCGTAAAATCGCCAAACGACATTTTATTGAGAATATATCCCGACCACGCATCGGCGCTGGCGATACGGTTCGTGTGTGATCCGGGTGCGCGCTGACTAGTCCCAATCATACGACCATTTTCCATCCGGTAGCCCTGATCGGTCTGGAAGCGATCTTCTGAGTCATGGTGCAGGCGCAGTCCGGTGGTCAGCGCATGTTGCACACTACCCGTGGCAAATCGGTAATTCACTTCGGTCTGAATGCCTTTGGACTGCATGGTGCGATCATTATCGCGGAACGTGAGTGCATCGTTTGCACTGGTGCCACCGCGCAGAATATCCAGCTCATTGGCAAACGTGGTGGGGTTGTCGAGCACCTGTCTCTTATACACATCTGACGC
>CAZFOM010000034.1:0-6660 GCA_964520155.1 uncultured Rickettsiales bacterium | reverse complement strand
TTGTCGAGCACACTGCTGAGACTGCGGTTCGGATTACTGCCAAAACGCACCGCTTCCAGCTTGTCCCAATCACGATCTAAATCTCGGTAGTAGGCGGTCGTGTTCACATCGAGACCGGTAAGTGGTTCAATATAGTGACGCAGTTGGTAATGCTGATGATCCGCCTTGAAGCCGTCGAGCTGGCTTGCGGAATAGAGCCGGTATGGGTTTTGATTGAAGTCGGCCTGCGTCAATCCCAGATAGGTCTGATCGGAATCCTCGTAGGAACGCCCAAATTTTGCCTCTAACTCCTGATACATCGGTTGCGTGGCATCGGTCTTAAGGCGAATTTTCCCCATGAAATCTGAGATGTCGTATCCCGTATCGCCGCCGATGCCATCAATACGTTTGAATCCTTCGGATTGGGTGTTGAGTACATCGAACACATAGCCAATATGTTTGGAATCAGAACCCATGCGAAGCTGTGCGCGTGTGCTGTCGTAGGAACCGAGTGCGCCGATCACCTGGCCAGAAAACTCTGAAGGAATCGGAGAAGAAATGAAGTTGATCGCACCGTTCGTGGTGCGCGGGCCAAACTGAATAGCGCCGGAACCCTTACGAACTTCAACGCTTTGCATCCGTTCGATACGTGGGAAATAGTAAGCGCCTGGCGAGGAATAGGGTGCAGGGGCGATGAGCACGCCATCTTCCATCAGCGTGATGTCGGCACTGCGGTCTGTGCGACTCGCGCGAATACCGATATTGGGCTTATTGCCGAAACCTTCTTCTTCCACATAACTCAAGCCAGGCACACCCCGCAGTGCGCGTTGCGGGTCGTTGAAGGTTCCTTTATCGAGCGTTTCCGCATCCACCAGATACGCCGATCCGGGTAAAGACTTCGCGGTTTTCTGCTTTCCGCCTGTGATGGTGATGCGGGTTTTCGCACGTTCTTCAGGACTCTCCGTTTCTACCGTTTTAGTCGATTGATTAGGGAGTTCAGCAGCAAGAGCGGGTGCGGTGATAGCAAACAGGCTGGAAACGGTGCAGAGCAGTAACGTGCGCAGGGACATGGGTAACATCATCATTGAGTTGTTAAGAATAATTCGCAACAACTCCTATAACCCGCAAGTCATGCTGTCAATAGCAATTAAGAATTATTTTCAGTTGGTGGGTACAATGCTGTCATCCCGCACTTGTTGCGGGGTCTGTTATGGATGCTGAAACGAGTTCAGCATGACAACAATCCATTATTTTAATTGCAGCACTGGATCGCCATGGAGCATACGCTCCTCGCGATGACGAGTTCTAAAGCAATTACGACACAACCGCCTTAATCACACTTCCATCCAAACGGTGAATTTCGTAGCAATCAAAGTCACGGTCAATATCGAGGTAACCCACAACTGAAATGGTTTCACCGACTTTGAACTTGGCGGTTTTAACGTTGATGTAATCGAGATCCACAACTATCTGGCCACTATGATCGCGCAACACCAGTTCTTCGCCATCCACTTCGACAATGCGTCCACGAATCATGACCGGCTCCGGCGTTTTGAGTGATGCAATCGGTGTAGCGCTTTTGCCCGCAAACAACGAAAGCGTGGATTGCATCATTTCCAGTGGAAGAAACATTAAATCGGTCATTGTCTTGAACATAACACCTCCTGTTATAGTCATTTACCTTTATCATTTCCGCTGGCTGCAAACGAGAAGTTTTTGCGCTTCCGCTGCGCATGTACTCACACGTACACTTACGCTGCGGTTCTTAAAACATCTCGTTTTCGCTCACCGGAAATGATAAAATAAACGACTATAGAATATGACTACTCAAACACACGGGTATTCTTGGGGCGCACGAATACATCATCGTACTTTTGGATTTTGTGCTTATCCAACACCTCTTTGGGAATCTCGGCCTGAATCACCACCCCGTTGCGGCGCTCCAGATCGAGTTTGGCGAGCGACCCTGCTGGATTAATATGCAGTACCCGTGCACGGATATATTCATGTTCATCCATTTCCTTGGTGATCCACATCTCATGCGGGCGTGCAAAGAGTTTGAGCGGTTTTGCTCCTGCAGGCATGATTTTTCGGGTTTTTTTCTGTGGCAACAAAAGCGGGGAAGATTCCGGCAGAATCCCAGGAATAATTTTACTGATGACGTTGGTAATTTCAGGGTAACGGTTCAGCCACGAATTCGCAGAGGGCGGCTGGTTGGGCGAATCGGGGATGGAGAGTTCAAGATCTTCATCAGCCAGATGCACCACATCCTTCTCGTCTTTCCAGCCGATAAACTCATTATAATTGCCCAAAAAGTCATAGACGAAGCCATTGACCGGACGGTGATACACATCTTCCGGTGTGCCGACCTGCTCGATTTTACCGTTGCTCATCACCACTACGCGGTCGGCCACTTCCATCGCTTCTTCCTGATCATGGGTGACGAAAATACTGGTGATATGAATCTCATCAATCAGGCGGCGCATCCAGCGGCGCAGTTCCTTTCGCACTTTGGCATCGAGCGCGCCAAATGGTTCATCAAGCAGCAGCACCTTAGGCTCCACCGCCAGTGCGCGCGCCAGTGCGACACGTTGACGCTGCCCACCGGAAAGCTGCGTTGGGTAGCGGTCATAGAATTTATCCAGATGCACGAGTGCCAGCAAACTCATGACTTTCTGGTTGATGTCGGCATCACTGGGGCGTTTGTCTTTCGGGCGCACGCGTAAGCCGAACGCGACATTTTCAAACACGGTCATGTGTTTGAACAAGGCATAATGCTGAAACACGAAACCGACCTGACGCTCGCGCGCAGCCTTGTCCTGCGTGTTTTGTCCGTCCATCATCACGCTACCGGATTCGGCTTTATCCAGTCCGGCGATAATGCGAAGCAGCGAGGTTTTACCCGAACCTGAAGGGCCAAGCAATGCCACCAGTTCGCCGGAGCGAATATCGAGGCTTACGTCGTTCAAAGCGACGAAATTGCCAAAGCGCTTGGTGATATTTTTAACTTGAATGCCCATTAATCAGCCAAAATGAATTCGGATTGTTTGTGTCGCCACTCAATGTAGGTTTTGAGTAGCAAGGTGAGTAGTGCCAGTAAAGTGAGAATCGATGCAACCGCGAAGGCCGCCACAAAGTTATACTCGTTATAGAGAATCTCCACATGCAGGGGAATGGTATTGGTTTCGCCTTTGATATGGCCGGAAACAACGGATACCGCGCCGAATTCCCCCATCGCACGCGCATTGCATAGCAGTACGCCGTAGAGCAACCCCCATTTGATATTGGGTAGCGTGACGTGCCAGAAGGTGCTCCAGCCCGATGCACCGAGCAAAATCGCAGCCTCTTCCTCTTCGGTGCCTTGCTCTTGCATGAGCGGAATGAGTTCGCGGGCGACAAACGGGAAGGTCACAAAAATGGTCGCAATCACAAGACCAGGCACGGCAAAAATAATTTCAATATCATGCTCGATCAGCCATTTCCCAAGCAGGCTGTGGCTGCCAAACAAAAGTACATAGATCACACCGGAAATCACCGGTGACACAGAAAACGGGAGATCAATAAACGTAATCAACAATTGTTTACCCCGAAACTCGAATTTCGCAATCGCCCAGCTTGCCGCAATTCCAAACATGACATTCAGCGGCACGGCTATGGCTGCGACCAACAGCGTGAGTTTGATTGCCGCAATTGCATACGGTTCCTGAATGGATTCGAGATATTCCTCCCAGCCATTGCGTAGTGCCTCGACGAACACCGCCACCACCGGAAGTAAGATAAATAGTCCGATGAAAGCAAGTGCCACGCACACGAGCAGGCATCTGACCCACAGCGGCTCGTTCATCGTGTTGCGACGAAGTACACTCATTTCGTGGCCATGCGGTTACCGCTCCATTTCTGGAGCATATTGATGATGAACAGCAGAATAAAGGAAATCACGAGCATGACGACGGCGATGGCAGTCGCGCCCTGATAATCATATTGTTCGAGTTTCACAACAATCAGGAGTGGTACGATTTCCGACACCATCGGTATGTTACCCGCGATGAATATCACCGAACCATATTCTCCAAGCCCACGCGCAAAGGCCATCGCAAAACCGGTCATGAGCGCCGGTAGAATATGCGGTAGTATCACCTTATAAAACGTCTGCCAGCGACTTGCGCCAAGGCTCATGGCAGCTTCTTCGAGTTCGGGATCCATCTCTTGCAGGATGGGCTCGACGGTGCGCACCACAAAGGGCAAGCCTATAAAAATCAGCGCAATCGCAATGCCTGCTGGTGTGAAGGCAATCTGAATACCCAGTGCATCAAACCAGCCGCCGAGCCAGCCGTCCGGTGCGTATATGGCAGTGAGTGCAATGCCCGCTACTGCTGTGGGGAGTGCAAATGGAAGATCCACCATTGCATCCACGAGTTTTTTGCCAGGGAAACGATACCGCACTAGTACCCAAGCGACGATCAACCCGAAGAACGCATTGACGAGTGCGGCGATCAGGGCAATGCCAAAACTTACGCGGTACGCGGCCATCATCCGATCCGACGTCACGGTTTCAACGAAATCCTCCCAGCTCATGCCCAGCGTACTGACAAACAGCAGCGACAGCGGGATCATGACAATCGCGCCCAAGTAAAACAGCGTGAATCCCAAGGTAAGACCGAAGCCTGGAAGCACGCTTGGTTGTTTGAAAGTGATTGCGCTCAAGATGAATACTGCATGGTGATAATGGACGCACGAATCTGGTCAGAAATCGGATGTGCGTCAAAGTGAAAAACACATCCTGCGTAATTTTTTTTCAAACGAAATGGTTAATGTAAGTTTTGCCGTGCACGAATTTTATTGAACAGTTGTATAATTTAGATGTTGTAAGCAAGGATTTCAAACGGTTCTAAACGTGCATAACTATTCGTAAACAAAGGTAAATAATCACCGCAATTTTAAGGAAATTCACCGCAAAGCCACGGCAAAAGTGACGCTCCGTTAACACGCCTCATGAGACAGTGAACCTATACGCCGAGATTCCTCGGATCACCAAACATCTCAAGCAGGAGCGCTGTATGTCTCGTCAAACCGCCCATAGCCGTTCAGCCAATCTTGAACAGGGAGTGAATCTATCGCATTGGTTCTGGCAACCGTTCATCGGCAATCAGATGCACACGATCCAAAACTACATCACCAACACCGATATCGCGATGATTAAGAATCTGGGCATGGATCATGTACGCCTGCCGATAGATGTTGCAAATCTGATGAACTGGAATAATCCGGGTGCTTTGAACCAGACCATGCTCTCTTATGTGGATGATGCGATTGCGCGTTTGCAGAATGCAGGGCTTTCGGTGATCATATGCCCGTTTGGGGACTTTGAGCATAAAGTGATTCAGCCGCAATTTTTGGAGGCAGCCAAAACCTTCTGGTCGGCGTTTGCAGGGCATCTATCGAAATTCAATCCGAACATGACGTTCCTCGAAGTGGCGAACGAGCCGCTTGCAGGGCCTAATACCTGGCATCCGATTCAGGAGCAGTTGATTGCCTCCATCCGTGCCGCCGCTCCCGATCATACAATCATCACCGCGACTTACCTTAAAAGCGGTGACGGTGCGAATGACTGGGGGGCTGTGCAGGGACTCACCACCGCGCCGCTATCTGCCGATCCAAACGTGATCTACAATCTACATTTCTATGAGCCGTTCTTTTTTACCCATCAGGGCGCAGGCTGGTCGGACGCGGTGGCGCAGATGCTCAAAGGCTTGCCCTACAATGCAACGCCTCAGAGCGTAGAAGCACTGGCCAAGCAGATGGAAGGCGTAACAGCCGGTACCTCGAACTGGTGGGTGCCCAACTGGGTACGTGATTACGGCGCACAAACCTTCAGTGCCGACAATCTCGAACAACTCGTGGCACCCGCGGCAGCGTGGGCAAAACAAAATAACGTACCGCTTCTGTTCAATGAATTTGGCGTGTTCAAGGATGGCGGCGTGAATCCTGCCGATCGCTTGGCGTATCTCTATGACCTGCGCGTGATTATGCAGGAGCAGGGGATTCACTGGACAGCCTGGGACTGGGCTGCTGGTTTCGGTATGGTCACTAAAAACAACGAGCATGTACCCTCGCTCGATCAAGGCACCGCACAGGCACTTGGTCTCAACATTGCCATGAACGGTGGTTTGAGTGAAATCAACGGTACTGCCGGTGGTGATCTCCTAAATGGTACATCCGGTGTAGATAATATCTACGGCGGTGCGGGCAACGATGTGATTCGTGGTGGCGTCAATGGCGATACACTGTTTGGTAATAGCGGTGGGGATCGTTATTTGTTCCGCACCGGCGATGGTAGAGATACCGTATCGGAATTCGGTGGCGATGCGAATCAAGGCATCACCGATACGATCGTACTCGAAACCATCACCAATATCTCACAGGTAAGTTTTAGTCGAGTGGCTGATCACCTTATCATCCGCTACGGTGCGGGCGATGAAATTACGGTATTCAATCAGTTTGATGTCGAAAATCCTGCGCGCCGTGTGGAAGTGCTCGAACTGGGTAACGGTGAAAAATGGAGCCTGAATACGAATGGTGGAAACATTGCAACGTTCCTTTCCGGTGCTACAAACACGCCTGCTCCGGCACCTGCGACAGCATCTACACCTACACCGGTGCTCGCAACTACGAATAACCTGA
>CAZFOM010000033.1:1983-16154 GCA_964520155.1 uncultured Rickettsiales bacterium | reverse complement strand
TTCACACACAATTTTCGATGGAGTTAGGATTATGTCACAGCCTGAAATGGTCTATATCAAACCAAAGAACTATACGCCGGATTGTTATGTGCTTGATGTAAGTACAGACGAATACGAGCCATATGTCAAAAAAGGCTCTCAAATTCTGGTAGAACCCAAAATGCCCGAATCGTTAGAGCTGGGCGTGTTCACTTTAAGCAACGGAAGTATGAAGGCGTTATTCATGATAAGTGGTCACGAGCTTACCTCTATACCTATGCACCCAAACAGCACAGCAATTCCAATTTTTACTCTAGCTAGAGTAAAGAAGCCTTGTTATCTCAACATTGATGCGGACAAGCTAAAAAGCGCACATCGAGCGGTTGGAATTATCCGATCTGATGGTAGTGTAAGAAAAATCAAACCGTTTATAATGTAGGAGGTTGCTATGCGTTTAACTATTCTAATCGCTACACTGCTGCTGGTTTCGGGATGTGCTTCTGAGCAAACAACACTCGCTAAAAAAGTAGCGGATATATATTTATCTGAATACAAAGAATGCATGGAAAAGAATGTAAAAAAACCTAGTAGATGCGAGGCTCAAAAGAAAAAAAGTGAGCAAGCAAAAAGCAGTCACGAGCTTTCTGTATCCATGGATGAACAGCGATTTGCACAAGGCATGAAAGCATTTGCTGATGGAATGCAAGAATATCGAGAAACCAACCCGCAAGCCATAATGAATGATTCTATGATACATGGCGGATATGGTTCTTTTGGGTCTTCGCTCAGCTATCATGAAGCAAGCCTGATTGCAGAAATAAATAAATCAAAGTTCAACAAAGATGAGTTCATTAAAAACATCAATCAAACTAGTGAGGCTATGTGTGGAAAATTAAAGAAAGGAACAAAAGCAAGGATAGATTGTGAGCTTTCAGTAATTGATATTTATAGCAACCTTGAGTCGCAAAGAAGAGCGGGCGTAGCAAAGATGCAGGATGATCTCAGAACAGCCGAGACCAATCGTTTAATACAAGAACAAAACCGTAAACTAGACGAAATAAACAATCGTCTTACCAGTCAAAGATATGGTCTAGTGCCATAACATAAGCCTGATTTTTAGTGCGGGAATCATTAAAAGATAAGTACAGTGGCCACCCTAACCAGTGGCCGTTTTTTTATGCATCATCGCATAGCGTTTACACAGATCGAGTGCTTGAGGGAGGAATGGTTTTTCTTCCTCTGTGAGGTAGGTTTCTTCGCGGGTGTTTAGATAGGATGTGATTTTACGCATCACGCTAAGAAGCAGAAGGCCGTCATTGTAAGGCAGCTCCTTCATTGCAGCTTCTACCATCGCTTCAATCGTATCCAGCGGCGGGTGTTTTACTTCCAGTTTCTTGATGCGCTGTTTAAGCATGGCTTGTCTCCTGAGTGGGTTTGGCTTCTACTGCAATCACGCGGATCACATGCACGTCATCACGGTCTAAATCCGCAACCGTAAGCCCTTGCTTTGCGGCGGCCTCTTCATCCGATAAATCAGGCCATATCACCACCACCTTTTTGTATGGCCATTTATGGTGCTTGAGATTCGTCGCCTAAATGATGTATTTCAAATAAAAAATCAAACTTCGGATTGTCGAAGCTCAACATTGACTAGAGTTAAAAAAACTACAACTTAAGTCGATGACAAATTTAAAACATGTCGTTTGGTTCAAGCGCGATTTGCGGGTGGTGGATCATGCGCCGCTGGTTGGGGCCGCAAAGGCTGGACGGGTGCTGCCGCTATACATCGTGGAGCCTGAGCTATGGAAGTTGCCTGATAGCTCGCGCCGTCACTGGCATTTTATTCATGATTCACTGCTCGATTTACAACGCGATCTGGCAGCACTCGGCGCGCCGCTCGTGATCCGTATCGGTGAAGCAACCGAGGTCCTTGAGCAACTTCGCCATGAGTTGGATGCATTCAATTTGTGGTCGCATGAAGAAACCGGAAATGGTTGGACATATAAGCGCGATATTGCGGTGGGTGAGTGGTGCCGCGTGCATGGCATCGCGTGGCATGAACTGCCCTCAAACGGCGTGATGCGGCGACTGAAAAGCCGCGATGGATGGGCAAAATTGCGTGATGAGCGCATGGCTGTGCCGATCATTGAGGAGCCGGCAATACTTGTTCCTGTGGGTGGAATGACATCTCAAAATCTACCGGATAAAAACCACCCGATGTTCGGCTCTTCAAGCATAGGCTTTGTGCAGGTAGGAGGTCGCAAAGAAGCCCTTAAAACGCTGGAGTCATTTTTGAAAGAGCGCGGGCGGAGTTATATGCAGACCATTTCAAAACCCGGTATTTCAGCGCGGCATTGCTCACGCCTCAGTGCGCATATCACTTACGGCACTTTGTCCATGCGTGAAGTGGAGCAAGGGGCCAAAACAAAGATGCAGTCGCTCGAAGGCAGTAGCGATCCCGATGCGACATTTTTTAGGCGCAATCTCTCGGCGTTTCTCTCGCGCCTCGCATGGCATTGCCATTTTATTCAGAAGCTGGAACAACAGCCTGAGATTGAATTCAAATGCATACACCCTGCGTTTGAAGGCATGCGCGAGCCGCATTTCCGTGAGGATTTTTTTGAGGCGTGGAAAAGCGGAAACACTGGTTACCCACTAGTGGATGCCTGTGTGCGTTCACTGCACGAAAATGGCTGGATAACCTTTCGAATGCGAGCCATGCTGGTATCGTTTGCGAGTTATCATTTGTGGCTCGATTGGCGCAAGACGGCGCCGTTCCTTGCCCAGCTTTTCACGGATTACGATCCCGGTATTCACTATTCACAGTTTCAGATGCAATCGGGTGTGACAGGCATCAATGCGGTGCGGATGTATAACCCTATTAAGCAATCGATTGATCATGATGCGCAAGGTAAATTCATTCGGCGCTATGTGCCTGAACTGAAATCTATCCCCGATAGTTTTATTCACGAACCGTGGCGGATGGATGTGCCGTCTTCGAACTACCCGCCACCGATTGTCGATCATGAAACCGCTATAAAACACGCACGTGAAGAAATCTCTAAGCGCTGGAAACAGGAGGGATTTAAAGAAGAATCTAAAGCGGTAAACCGGAAGCTCGGAAGCCGGAACAAGCAACCTGTGCGTCGCAAGAAAACATCCATTAGCCAAAACAAACAGATGGCATTCAAGCTATGATTGATATATTTAGAATGATTATAAAAATATGGGGGTGTGATGGCACGTTTTTTGGTGATAGCGGCGAGTAGCGGTATCGGGCAAGCAACGGTGTCGCTTCTGAAAGAGGCAGGCCATAGTGTATTCACCACTGCACGTGATGATAAAAAAATTACCCCTGATGCGCTGCTCGATGCCACCGATTTCGATGCAGTGGAAAGCGTATTCAAACAAGCAGGTGAAATCGATGGTTTGGTGAATTGCAGCGGATCACTGCTACTCAAATCGGCGCACCTCACCAGCAAAGAGCAATATCAAAGCGTGATCGATGCCTCGCTCACCACTGCGTTTGCAACGATGCGGGCGGCAGGCAAACACATGAACAAAGGCGGCTCGGTGGTGTTTGTTTCTTCTGCCGCTGCGATGGAAGGACTCGCAAATCACGAGGCGATTGCGGCTGCGAAGGCAGGCATCATTGGCCTCACGCTTTCGGCTGCCGCAACCTATGCGAGCCAGAATCTGCGGGTGAATGCGGTTGCTCCGGGCTTAACCGAAACACCGCTCACTGCCGCTCTTACCGGCAATGAAACCTCACGCAAATTTTCTGAATCCATGCATGCGCTGGGGCGGCTCGGCAAACCTGAAGATGTCGCGCGTGCGATTGTATTTTTGCTCGATCCTGCCAACAATTGGATTACGGGACAAGTGCTCGCGGTCGATGGTGGGCTATCGCGCGTTCGTCCAAAAATGAAAGGATAGTTATATGAAAAAACTCGGAGTCGTGTTTATGGCACTGTTTATCTCTAGCTGTGCATCTGCCGAAAAAGCGGGATACTATAAAGGCTATGAACTACCGCCCTATACGGTGAGCGAAAGCGAAGGCGATATTGAACTGCGTAGCTACCAGTCTCAGTTGGTTGCCGAAGTCACGGTCGACGGCACGCGCGATGAAGCCGTAAACAAGGGTTTCCGCATTCTTGCGAATTATATCTTTGGCGACAATGTTGCAAAAGAAAAAGTGGCGATGACTACCCCTGTGGCACAGCAGCCGGTGAGCGAGAAAATCGCGATGACGACGCCTGTTGCGCAAGTTCCCGAAGGCGATAAGTGGTTAGTTCAGTTTGGAATGCCAAAGCAATATACATTAGATACACTCCCAAAAGCCAAAGACGAGCGCATTCGTTTTCGCATGACTGCGCCGAAAAAATTTGCGACGATTCGATTTTCCGGTCGCTGGAGTGATACGCGTTTTAACGAGAATAAAACCAAGCTGGAGCAATTCATGGCGTCGCGTAAGTTAACTGCACTTACAGACCCAAGTTTTGCCTATTACGACGATCCGTTCACCCTGCCGTGGAATCGCCGCAATGAGATTTTAATCGAAGTAAAATAACGGGTATATGAAATACACCGAAGCCTTTATCAGCGACATTATCCGCATGGCATGGGCAGATGATGTCTCGTTCGACAAAATCAAAAAAGATCGTGGGCTAAGCGAATCTGAGGTTATCAAGATCATGCGCGGCAATCTGAAAGTGAGCAGCTTCAAGCTCTGGCGCAAGCGCGTATCGGGTCGCAGCTCTAAACACGAGAAGCGCGCGAAGCTGCTACGTGAGGCCGCCCTGCAATGAGCACGCTGCGCCTTGTTCTTGCGGATCAACTATCGGAATCGATTGCCGCATTGCAAGGCATAGATAAAACAAGCGATACGGTGATGCTTTGTGAGGTGATGGAGGAGGCGACCTACGTTCCGCACCATCCTAAAAAGATCGCGTTTTTATTTTCCGCGATGCGGCATTTTGCTGCCGAACTTGAGGCAAAAAAGATTCGTGTGCGCTATGTGAAGTTGGATGACACCGATAACACCGGAAGCTTCACAGGCGAGGTTCAGCGCGCGGTAAAAGCACTGAAAGCCTCGCAGTTGGTGGTCACGGAAGCAGGTGAGTACCGCGTGCTTCAGATGATGAAATCTTGGCAAAAGATGCTTGGCATTCCGGTTGAGATTTTGCCCGATACGCGTTTTCTTGCGACCTGCGATGAATTCGCGCAATGGGCGAAGGGCAAGAAACAATTACGCATGGAGTTTTTCTACCGCGAGATGCGCAAGAAATACTCTATCCTTATGGAGTCGGGTGGAAAACCCACTGGCGGCGAATGGAATTACGACAAAGAGAATCGCAAGCCGCCTAAGGCGGGCATGAAGTCACCGCCGCGTATTAGCCATAAAAAATCCGAAATCACCAAAGAAGTTCTGGCACTGGTGAAAAACCGTTTTAGCCATCATTTCGGCATGCTTGAGCCGTTTCACTATGCGGTGACGCGCGCGCAGGCGCTCATGGAGCTGGAGCATTTTATCACGCATTTACTCCCAAACTTCGGCGATTATCAGGACGCGATGGTAGCAGGAGAGCCATATCTATATCACTCCCTCATTTCGAGTTACTTGAACGCTGGTTTGCTTTTGCCGCTGGAGATTTGCCAAAAGGCAGAAGCCGCGTATCGTGATGGCAAAGCACCGCTCAATGCGGTCGAAGGCTTTATACGTCAGATTCTCGGTTGGCGGGAATATATTCGCGGAGTCTATTGGCATTTCATGCCGGAATATGGTGAGCGCAACCATTTGAATGCTACGCGCCCGCTTCCGGATTTTTATTGGGGTGAAAACACGCAAATGTTTTGCATTGCCGAAGCAGTGCGCCATACGCGCGATCATGCCTATTCGCACCATATCCAGCGCCTCATGATTACGGGTAATTTTGCGCTGCTCGCAGGCCTTGATGTGAAACAGGTGCAAGACTGGTATTTGGCGGTGTATTCCGATGCGTATGAATGGGTGGAAATGCCTAATACGCTCGGCATGGCGCTGTTTGGCGATGGCGGTGTGGTGGCAAGCAAGCCTTACGCTGCGAGCGGGAAATATATTCACCGTATGAGCAATTATTGTGAGAAATGCAAATATGATCCAGACGAAATGACGGGTGAAAAAGCCTGCCCGTTTAATGCACTCTATTGGGATTTTCTGGTGCGGCATGAAGACAAATTTCGAGGCAACCAGCGTATGCCCTATGTGTTTTCAACATGGGATAAATTCGCACCCGAAAAACAAAAAGCGATTCGCGCACAAGCAAAAGTTACACTCCAGAAAATGTCCGAGGGTGTGCTATGATTACGGTATTCTATGACGGCAAATGCGGCTTGTGCCGCCGTGAGATTGAGCATTATATACGCATCGCGCCCGTCGGTGTATTTGCATGGGTGGACATCACCATCGCATCCGAACCATTTACCACACGCGGATACAAGGTGAAAGACGGACTCAAAGCCCTACATGTAGAAGACGATGTTGGCAAGATGCATCAAGGAGTTGCGGCATTTGCGATCATTTGGCGAAGGCTCCCGCGCCTATGGCCCCTGCTTGCGCTGCTCTTAAAAACACCCTTTGCTATGCCGCTTGCAGAAAAAATCTATGCGAAGTTTGCCGCATGGCGATTTAAAAAACTGGGCTATGATTCATGCGAGCTTTAGAGGCGTGGTAATGCATCATCTACAAAAACAATTCGATAATCGAGAGCGGCTCATCGCCTATGTAAAAGAATTGGCACCATGGGCTTCAGGCGAGCGCAGTTATATTCAAGGCGGTAGACAAAAAGCCGAAATGAAACTCGCCAACATTGAGCCGATCGTATACTCCCGCACCCGCAATCATGGTGACGGTAACATCACGCGGCTATCGCCTTATATCCATCACGGTATTCTCAGTTTGAACGAAGTGCGAAATTACGCGCTGACAAAATGCACCGAGCCGGTACAGATTACCAAATTTATTCAGGAGCTAGCGTGGCGAGATTTCTGGCAGCGCGCGCTAGTGATGTATCCTAATTGGGCGTGGGAAGATATCGAGCCGTATAAAACCGGCTATAGTGCTCAGGATTATGCAGATATTCTGCCGGACGATATAGTGCAGGGCAAAACCGGCGTTGCCTGCATCGATGCATTTATTCAGGAGTTAATTCACACGGGTTATATCCATAACCATGCGCGGATGTATCTAGCGTCGTATGTGGTGCATTTTCGGCGCATCAAATGGCAAGCAGGTGCGAAGTGGTTTTTGCATCACTTGCTAGACGGCGATTTGGCAAGCAACAATCTCTCATGGCAATGGGTGGCGAGCACGTTCAGCCATAAGCCGTATATTTTTAATCTCGAAAATGTCGATAAATATTTCGGCAAGCAGATTGATACCACGCCGCTTTCTAACCAGATATTACATGCGAGCTACGAATCACTAAATGCTCGGCTATTTCCTAATATCGCGAGGCCGCTGTGAACACACCGCTCATATGGCTGCATGAAGAGGCGCTCCGGATCACCCATCCGGTGCTTAAGGCCGCGCCTGCCGATACCAAAGCGATTTTTGTGTGGGATGATGAATATTTCCGGCGCGCAAACTACAGTCTCAAGCGGCTCATTTTTATCTATGAAACTTTGTGTGAATTACCGATAGATATTATTCAAGGTGGAACGGTTGATGTGATACAAGAAATCAATCCTGCCAAACTCTATGTTCCTGCAACCAATAACGCGCTTATTATCTCTATTATCGACAATCTAACACCCATATTGCCTACTCAAATCGTTGCAGACGAACCGTTTGTCGTAATAAAAAAACCAACCGATAATCGGCGTTTCTTCCAATACTGGAACAAAGCAGAAAAAACGGCATTTGAGCATAATGGAGGAGTGGGTGCCTAAAGGTGTCAAAAAAGAAAACCTACCGAGCAAAATCTGCGCGCATTGTGGCAGGCCATTCACCTGGCGCAAGAAATGGGAAAAAGTCTGGAAAGAGGTGAAATATTGTTCGGAAAGATGCAAGAGAGAATCATGAAAAAAGACCACATCATGCTTGCACGGATTCTTACTTATGCTGGCACATTACCGCTTATCGCCTGCACCATATCCGTCTATTTTCCTGAGACAAGCATCGATAGCATCCTCATCGCCACCACCTACAGCGCAATCATCATTTCGTTTCTGTGCGGCATTCACTGGGCAGTGTATCTATTTTTCTCCGATAAATGCCCGCGCAATTTGCTGGTTACCAGCAATCTTGTTGCGCTACTCGCATGGGCATCACTGTTGATGCCCGACAGGTTGCTAGCAATAGTGCTTCAAGCTTTGTGTTTTCTCTATTTACTGACGCTTGATCTAAAGCTTCGGGACGCAGGCGTATTGCCCATATGGTTTTACGCCTTGCGCCGGAATGCCACGATTATTGTGGTGCTGTCATTGGCACTGTTGATGAGGCACTTATGAAAATACATATAGCGATTATCGGTGCTGGTATAAGGGGTATAACTGGGGGTATGTTCTGGTTATGCGAATTTGAAAATACTGCTATTTCATAAGCCTAATTCGAAATAGTAGATTCTTCTCCCTCCACCACCCTACGCCCTGCAGGCTTCGGTTGGCACGGCCATTTCAGGAAACTACCTTTTCAAGCCGTAGCACCCGCAGTGGATGCGGGATAGTGGCGACGGGGTTTCCAGCTTTTGAGGTCTTCTTCCGCTTCCCATAAATCGACGGCTTTTTGTGCATTCATCCACACATCCGCGCTGGTGTGCAGCACTCGTGCAAATCGGGTGGCGAGTTCGGCTTCAATCCGCGCGCGGCCATGAATCACGTTGCTGATATGTTTACGCGATACGCCCACCGCATCAGCAAAATCCACGATGCTGATCGCACGCGGGATGAGAAACAACTCTTGCAGCATCACGCCTGGCAGGGTCGGTTTCCGGTTACGTTTAATCATCTTCACACATCCTTTTCGTTAATGATAATCCACAAAATCGACATCCTGCACATGCTGTCCGTCCCATGTGAAGGTGATGCAGTAATTGCCGTTCACATGCATGGAGTAGGTTCCCTTATTCTTGCCTTTGAGCGGATGAAACTGCTGCACCCCGATACAATCATCAAGGCTTGCAATCGCATCCAAGAAGTCCAGTATCACCAAAGCCTTTGCCGCATATCGCGCACCGATTTTGCTCGATTTACCCTGCTCAAATAGCTGCTTTAAGCCTTTATGCCGAAATCCCTCAATCGCCATGCTGCACCTTACCACTAAAATGTAACCCATAAGGTTACTTATGTCAAGTTTGCCTAATAAATTCTCCTGTCAATTTGGAATATGCGTGTTCGACAACCCGTAAGGCAATTGAGAATCACTTGCAATTAATGCGTGAGGTTGCTATCTCTCGCGTCAACAGATAATGCAGACAATACACGATATCGTGGCAAGAATTTTGAGCGGGAATGGTTATGTTTCGTATTCTGAGTATTGTATTTTTTATGTTGGTAGCGCCTTTGCCTGCGATGTCGGAGGAAGCGCTTGTTATTTATACCGCGCGTAAAGAAGAGTTGATCAAACCCGCGCTCGAAGCCTTTACCCAACAGACCGGTATCAAGACCACGGTGCTGTTTGACGATGCGGAGAAGCTCATCACGCGGCTGGAGTCGGAGGGCAAAGATACACCTGCGGATGTATTGATCCCTGTGGATGTGGCGAACATGCAGCGCGCTGCGAATAAGGGGTTACTCAAATCCGTTACTTCAAAGGTGCTTTCGGAAAATATCCCCGCTGCCTATCGTGATCCTAACAACCGCTGGTTTGGTCTTAGCAAGCGCGCGCGGGTGATTATTTATAATCGTGAGAAAGTTAAACCGGAGCAGCTTACTACTTACGAAGATCTCGCTGATCCGAAATGGAAAGGGCAGTTGCTCATTCGTAGCTCCTCCCATGCTTATAACCAGTCGTTGCTTGCGGCGATGATTGCATCGGATGGCGAAGCACAAACCGAACACTGGATAAAAGGCGTGATGGCAAATCTGGCGCGCCCGCCGCAGGGAGGCGATCGTGATCAGATCAAGGCAGTAGCCGCCGGTGAGGGAACACTCGCGCTCGCCAACAGTTATTATTACGCGCGGATGCTGCATTCTTCCGTGCCCGAAGAAAAAACCGCCGCCGAAAAAACCGGTATCTTTTTTCCCAACCAATATGCTCTGGCTGGAACAGTATCCGGCACGCATGTGAATCTGAGCGGGGCGGGGGTAGTGGCATCCTCTGATCTGCCGGATCGCGCCCAGCAATTGATCGAGTTTCTATCGAGTACCTCGGCGCAGCAGATATTCGCCGAAAGCAATCAGGAATATCCGGTGAATCCGCATACACCGCTCTCACCAACGCTTGCAGCCTGGGGCACATTCAAGGAGGATACCGCAGCGCTATCGCGACTCGCGGAGTATCTTCCGCACGCCCTGCGACTTGCAGACCGCTCTGGGTGGAAGTAAATTTTGCGTATCTTGAGTCTGTGTATTGCGCTGATCTGTCTGCTGCCGGTTGTGCTGGTGGGGGTGGTATGGATCGTTCCGCAGAACCCTGAAACGCTGATGCACTGGCAGCATATTCGCGAAACCGTGCTGTGGGACTACGTTGCACATACGGCGTTGCTTGCCACAGGCGTGGCGATGGTGACCCTGCTCTTTGGCGTCATGATTGGCTGGTGGATGACGACCTGTGAGTTTGGCGGCCGGAAGATCCTGTCATGGATGCTGATTCTGCCCTTTGCTATGCCGTCGTATATTCTGGCGACGGTCTATGGCAATCTGCTTGAGTTTGCAGGGCCGGTGCAGACAACGCTGCGCGAGTGGTTTGACTGGCAGAAAGAGGATTATTGGTTTCCAGCGATTCGCAGTTCCGGCGGTGGCATATTTCTCTTAAGCCTCGTCACGTTTCCGTATGTGTATATGATGGCGCGGCTGGCATTTATCTCTCAACCGGCTGAATGGTTCGACATGGCGCAGAGTCTTGGAAAAACCCGAAGGCAGCGTTTCTGGCAAATGGCGTTACCCGCGGCGCGTCCCTTTATTGTGGTCGGGGTGTTGCTCGCCGTGATGGAAACCATTGCCGATATCGGAGCAGTGCATATGCTGGGTATTCCCACACTCTCTGTCGGCATCTATCGCACCTGGTTTTACTACCAGCAAGAGGTGGCAGCTGCCCAGCTTGCGAGCCTGCTTATGGGGGTTGCAGCGCTTATGGTCTGGTGCGAACAGATCAGTCGTCGCGGCGCGGTGTACCACGCACAACTTACTGGCCACGCACCCGCACGGCGTACCCTAAAACCGATCAAGGGTTTTGCTGTAGCCTGTGTGTGCGCGCTGCCCGCCGTGCTAGGTTTTATCATTCCCGTGCTGTGGCTAATTCGTATGAGCATGTTTCATACGGTTGAGCATACGTTTGAGGAAATGATTGCGTATCTTTCAGATTCACTGCTGCTTGCGGGGAGTGCTGCCGTTCTTGTGGTGGCCTGCGCACTAGTGTTGAGCGCGAACGAGCGCTTTTTGGAGCGCGTCCGACACTATACTCCCACGCATATAGCGGCGACGCTAGGTTATGCGATGCCAGGCGTGGTGATCGCGGTCGGGTTACTGTTGATCCAGCAATGGCTGCGCGCAGGCTGGGATGCTGTCCCGATGCTGGTGACCGGCAGCGTGGCAGGATTGCTGATTGCGTATCTGATACGCTTTCTATCACCGGCCTATGGGGCGCTGCATTCAGGGTTTCAAAGAATTCCGCCACAGACCGAAATGATTGCCGCGTCACTGGGGAAATCAAAAATACACACCATCCTGCGGGTGCATGTTCCCATGCTCAAATGGCCGATCCTCACCGCAGCACTAATAGTGGCGATTGATGTGCTCAAGGAATTACCAGCAACTCTCATCCTGCGGCCATTTGATATCAAGCCGCTGTCGCTTGCGATCTATGAATTTGCAGGCGATGATCGCCCGCACGATGCCGCACCACTCGCACTCACGCTGATCGCACTTTCCACGCTGGCGGTGGTGGCGCTGACGCGTTTACAGGAGAGGGAACATGGCTGAGCTTGACGTACGAGATGTTTCGTTTCGCTACTCTGAGTCGGGGGTAGAGCGGATTCGTTTTGAGGTGGACTCCGGTATGGTCGCGGCACTCGTGGGTGCCTCCGGCAGCGGTAAAACCACGCTGCTTAAACTGATCGCGGGGTTTCTCACACCGCAACAGGGAGAGATCTGGGTCGGCGGGCAGAAAGTAGCACATCCCGCAGGCGGACTTGCGCCCCATAAGCGACGCATCGGGCTGGTGTTTCAGCATCACGCCCTGTTGCCGCATCTGAGAGTCGAAGAAAACATCCTGTTTGGCTGTAATGAAAAAGGCGAGCGCCGACTTGTTTTGCTTGAGCAATTGCTTGCGGATTTTTCGATTACGCATCTCAAAGGGCGTTACCCGCACCAGATCTCCGGCGGTGAACAACAACGGGTTGCCCTCGCGCGTGCGCTCGCTGCACGGCCACAGGTGCTACTGATGGATGAGCCGTTTTCGAGCATTGATAGCGTGCTCAGAAAACAACTGCGCATCGAGTGCATGGAGGTGCTAAAACGTCAGGGGATTACGACGCTGCTGGTGACGCATGATCCCGAAGAAGCACTTGAAATTGCAGAGCGGATCATGGTGCTCGGGCAGGGCACGATCCAGCAGATCGGTACGCCGCACAGCATCTATTATCATCCAAAAAATAGCGAAGTGGCTGCCCTGTTTGGTGAAATTAACACGATCAACGATGCGCATCTCGCTGTGGCGCTTACAGGAGCATCCGATGTACCATTGCGGATTCGGCCAGAAGCGCTTCATATCTCGAAAGAGGGCAGGGGAATTGCGGGGAACGTGCGAACTGTACGCTACCGCGGCAATCATTCGCTACTGGGGGTTGCGATACTGGGAACCACCCTCACGGTGCATACGCATGAGCGCGCATTCGCGGTAGGCGACGCCGTGCAGATTCAATGGCAGGCGTAGCGTTACTGCTCGAGTGAATGTCCGAATTCGCGGCGTTCGATCTGATTCAACACCGAATCGCTGGTAGTGAGCGGGATGTTGCAGATCACCTCGTTGCCTGATCCCAGATACTTGACCTCATCCATCAACCCGAATGCGGTGAGGATACCGCGACCGCTGATGCGGCTTAAAATATCTTCGGTGGTGGGAACGGTTCCGAGATATTTCTGATAATCAAACCCCTTGCCGTCATCGCGGATATGCACATGCATCATGTTGAACAGTTTTTCGACATGCACCTGTACGCGGCGGTTCGCATAGGCCGGATTGCTTGCGCGCAATTCCAGCTCCTGCCACCAGCGTCCTTCTAGCAAGCATAGGCGTTTCTGTTCGTAGCCGATTTCATACACGCCATGCTCGATGGCATTGTTGAGCAATTCCATCAATCCACGCGAGATCGAATCCGGCCGCGGCAGGCACTGCGACAGTGCGGCGGCGAGCAACCGCGCTTCGGCATGGGTACGGATCTCAAATTCGCCTTCTTGCAGAATCAATCCGATCTTGCCGTAGGATTTCGTAACGTGCGACACCAGTTCATCGCGCATCAGGCACTCTTTTTCGGCCGAATGCAAAATCGCGGTGAATACTTCCGGTGCAAACGGCTTGGTCAGATAGTAATAGGCACCCAGTTTCAGTCCTTCGCACATTTTGCTGGAGCTGACATCGCCGGTTTGCATGATCACCGGAATATGACGCATATGCACCGATTGTTTCATGCGGCGCAGGATTTCAAGCCCGTCCAGATTCGGCATCATCTTATCCAGCACGGCGATGTCAATATCATCCGCATGTGCCTGCAGATAATCCCATGCTTGAAGACTATCTTCAAACGGCTTGACCACATAGCCCGCTTCCTTAGCGTTCTTGATCAAGATCATCAGGTTCAGCTCGTCGTCATCGACCAGCAGAATCGTGCGTTTATGCAGCATGTCCATAAGGTACCTCAGGGTTACTATCGTGTTGTGTTGCTTGAGTTGCGTGATAAAGCGGAAGCAGGAACGAAAATGTCGATCCTATCCCGTGATTGTTGTTTTCTGCCCAGATTCTGCCGCCATGATCGGTGATGATGCCGCGACTGATG
>CAZFOM010000033.1:0-1973 GCA_964520155.1 uncultured Rickettsiales bacterium | reverse complement strand
AGTTCGCCCTCCGGCACGCCGATTCCTTCATCGCGCACACTGACCTGCACCTGCGGAACGCCCGATACGATACGCGGTTCTGTGCGAATCGTAATGGTACCACCGGTGGAAGAAAATTTCACGGCATTGCCGAGCAGATTGGTTACCACTTGCACAATTTTATCGGTATCGCAGGCGATTTTGACCGGATCGGTGGCAAGCTGCGATACCAGATGAATTTCTTTGTCTTTGGCCAGCGGTTCGATCAGTTCGACGGCACGCGCCACCAGTTGATTGATGTCTGCAGACTGCGTCTTGAGTGTTTTTTCGCCCTGCTCGAGCCGTGCGAGATCGAGCACCTGATTGACGAGCCGTGTCAGGCGTTCGGACGCTCGCGCCAGCACCTCAAAATACTTTTTCAACTCCAGACGGTCTGCGGTTTCGTATTCTTTCACGCCGTACGCGGTGAAACTCGTAATGGCATGGAGCGGGGTGCGGAATTCATGCGACATATTGCGTAGGAATTCGGATTTCGCCTCATTCGCTGCTTCCGCCTTGCGCGCCGCGGCTTCGAGCTGTTTGGTGCGCACGCTCACTTTTTCTTCCAGTGTTTCATTGGCCATCTGCAACGCCTGATCGCGTTTTCGCACTTCGCCGATCATCTCGTTGAAGGCCTTGGCAAGCGTTCCGGTCTCGCCGGAGTAACTCGGAGTCTCGAGATAATAGTTATGCGTCACCGAAATCGCCTGCACACGCGAGGCAAGATCGAGAATCGGTGCCGAGATGGTGCGCTGGAAATAGGCCGCAAGCATCCAGGTTACGATCAACACACCAAATGCCACACTGCCGCTGATGAAAAAGATTTTTCGCACATACGCATCAATACTGCGCATATCCGATACGAGATACACACTGCCGATTTTCTCACCCTGTTTTTCGATGATGCGATAAGCGGTAAGCAACCCTTCGATCTGCGGCACGATGGATCGACTTTGGGTAGGGCAGGTGGCGGTGGTGTTAGCGGCGTTGTAATCGGCAAAGAGCGCGCCGCTGGCATCGTACACGCAGGCGTTCAGGATCGCCGGATTCTGCGCAAATACTTCGAGATTGCTGCGCACACGGTCACTGTCTAAAAACATGATCGCCGCGCTGTTACGGTCACCGGCGATGCTGGCATTCACCTGCAGTTCATGCGCCTTTTCCTTACGTAAATCGAAAATCAGATACAGCGTGATTGCAAGCACCGTGAGTAGGATCGCCGCTAAGCTGATCCCCATGATCGTCAAGGTGAGTTTGCGTTGTATAGGCATGAAAAATAGCCGTTCTTTGCGAGGTGTATCTCTGTATCATTCTAAGGGAACGCGATTAACGACTGGTTAAATACGCTTGGAGAAAGCGATAAGATAGTAGTTATAAGTCAGTAGATTAGAGCCATTTCGAGCGCATTTATCTCAAATGCTATGTGAAGTTTTTGTGACGGAGTGCAGCAGCCATGGCGTCAATCACATCCTGCCAGTTTGTTTTAGAGGATTGGCGAAACAACCGCAAATGATCGTACCAGTAATTCTCCTCGCCGGAAAACTGCCACCGCCAACTTGGGATTCTCGGGATCATTGCCCAGGTGGGGATACCCATAGAGCCTGCCACATGCACCGTCGAATTTGCAATCGAAATGACCAGATCCAGTGATGCCACTTGAGCGGCAAACGCGTCCATATCCTTAAACGCATCCACTTCGGCATCCACCCACACATTCGTGCCGTGACGCGCATTCACCGCCGCGACATACTCCCGCATATCGCCATACTGCACGCTGATGCATTGCACATTGGGGTTTCGGATGATTGGCAGCATATCCTCGAGCGTGACGGTTCGAAGCCCGCCGGTATCGGTGTTCATGCTATACCACGACAACCCAACCTTGGGACGCTGATCGGCAGCCGCATATTTCTGTTTGAAATGCGCAACCCGATCCGCATCAGGGGTTATAAATC
>CAZFOM010000032.1:8232-16227 GCA_964520155.1 uncultured Rickettsiales bacterium | reverse complement strand
GTATGCACCCTTTGTTTTTTGCTTTTCGCAACTAGTGGTACCGTAAGCGTTTGGAAATGCAATTCTAAAAATAAATGAGCAAAATCATGTATCTAAGGTAGGCATATCTTTCCTATTGCAACGCAACACGCCCGCCGCTATACAAGCGGCGCAAAAATCAACAATATCAAGAGTTTCATATGGCAATCGAACGCACGCTTTCTATCATCAAACCGGATGCAACCGAGCGCAATCTGTGCGGAAAAATTCTGGCACGTTTTGAGGAAAAAGGATTGCGTATCGTCGCACAAAAACGCCTGCGCCTATCCCGCCTACAAGCACGCAACTTCTATATCGTGCACAAAGATCGTCCGTTTTATGAAGAACTGGTTGAATACATGGTTTCTTCGCCAGTGTCCGTGCAGGTGCTCGAAGGCGAAAATGCGGTGGCCAAACATCGTGAGATCATGGGCGCCACCAATCCAGCCAATGCGGCTCCTGGCACGATCCGCAAAGACTTCGCCGAATCCATTGAGCGCAATTCGGTACATGGTTCGGACTCGCTCGAAAACGCTGCAATCGAGATTCGGTTCTTCTTTTCCGATATGGAGTTGGTGGGGTAGAAGGTGTTAGCTGTTAGCTTTCAGCTTTCAGCTTCCAGCTTAAAATATCAGGCTGACAGCTAACACCTGACAGCTGGAAGCTACACTATATTTGGCAGTGGATTAAACAGTACATACTCATGCACGGCCTGCTTGGCTTTGCCGACTTTGCCGTCTTTCAAGGTGAGTGTGCCATCGCATAAACGCTTAAGCGCGTAAGGGTAGATCTGGTGCTCCGCCGCAAGCACGCGCGTGCCTAATATGTCTGCCGTATCATCGGGCAATACTGGCACAGCAGCTTGTATGACGATGGGGCCTGAGTCCATGTCCGGCACCACGAAATGCACCGTGCAGCCGTGAATTTTTACGCCCGCATCGAGTGCGGACTGATGCGTGTGCATCCCTTTGAATGCAGGCAGGAGCGAAGGGTGGATATTGAGCATTCTGCCAAACCACTGTTTCGTGAAATCCGCTGTAAGGATGCGCATGAAACCGGCAAGGCAAACATATTCTATGTTGTGTTCGATCAAGGTTTGATGAATGACCGCATCAAATTGTGTGCGATCGGAAAAATTCTTGTGTGAAATGATCTTGGTGGGAATGCCTGCATTCTGTGCGCGGGTTAATCCGTAGGCATCCTCTTTATTGGAAATAACCAGAACAATTTCGGCAGGGTAGGAGGGGTCTTTCGACGCATCCATCAGCGCTTGCAGATTACTGCCGGAACCGGAAATCAATACTGCAACACGCTTTTTACTCATCAGATAAACACGACCGGTTCGGATTGTTTGGCAATCAATCTGCCGAGTGTGAACACGGTTTCGCCTTCGCTTTCGAGTACGGATTGCACGGTAAGTGCCTTGGCTTCATCCACCACCAGCACCATTCCCACGCCGCAATTGAAGGTACGCAGCATCTCGGTATCGTCCATATTTCCGATCTGACGCATCCAGCTGAATACTTCGGGGCGCTGCCAGCTACCGCGTTTGATTTCCACGCTCAAATGCTCGGGAATTACGCGCGGGATATTATCGATAAAGCCACCGCCGGTAATATGCGCGAGCGCTTTCACACCACCGGTTTTGATCGCGCTTAAACAGCTACGCACATAAATGCGAGTAGGCGTAAGCAGACACTCACCGAGCGTTTTACCCTCGGCATCAAACGGCGCGGTATCTGACAATTTCAAGCCGCTTTTTTCCACGAGCTTACGCACTAGCGAATAGCCGTTGGAATGAATCCCGCTCGAAGAAAGTCCGAGCAATACATTGCCAACTGCAATGTTAGGTGAGGGCAGAATCGCATCGCGCTCGACTGCGCCCACCGAAAATCCGGCTAGGTCATATTCCCCGTCTGCATACATCCCTGGCATCTCGGCGGTTTCACCGCCCACCAGTGCGCATCCGGCTTTTTTGCACCCTTCCGCAATGCCAGCGATCACCGCTTCCGCCACCCCAAGCGAGAGTTTTCCGGTGGCAAAATAATCGAGAAAGAAAAGCGGCTGTGCGCCTTGCACCACGAGGTCGTTGACGCACATCGCCACGAGATCAATCCCGATCGTATCGTGCTTGCCAATCATCTGCGCGAGCTTGAGTTTGGTTCCTACCCCGTCGGTGGTGGAGACTAAAATCGGATCTTTGAAGCCTGCCGCCTTGGTGTCAAACAAGGCACCAAATCCACCAATACTGCCCATCACTCCGCTGCGGGTGGTGGCTTTGGCCAGTGGCTTGATTTTCTCGACCAGCGCGTTGCCGGTATCAATATCCACTCCGGCTTTCGCATAGGTCATTTTTTCAGCGGCGGTCATATCAGATCCCACATAAATGAATATGGCACAGCGATAGGGCTTAAGAACTGGTTTTTCAAGAATTATATGCTATAGCTAGCGGGTAAAAGAGGCGAATTCTCATGCGTTTCCTGCCATTCTTCTTGTTGTTTTTAAGCTGTGTGCTGTTCCTGCTGCCGCGCCCCGTACAGGCGGAGTTTAACAGCAGCGTCGATGGGATCCGCGTGGAAGCAAGCGGCACCAATGCGTCGGAAGCAAAGGATATAGCGGTTGCAGAAGGTGAAATAGAAGCATTTCGTAAACTGATTGAACAGCTTGAGCCTGCTCGGGTGGATGACATCATGGCGCACACCCCGCGCGAGCGTATCAGTGCCATGGTGCGCGGCTATGAAGTGATGGAAGAAAAAATGTCCTCCAAGACGTACCGTGCGACGCTGCGTTACCACTTTGACCCACGGCAAGTATCGCGGGTGCTCGAAAAAGATATTGTTCCGCGCGTAACAGGTGGAAAACCTGCAGAGGTGACCACCAAACCACTTAACCCGAATGCGATTTTAGTGCTACCGGTGTGGAAAGATCGCAGCGTGTATCAACTCTGGGAAGCGGACAATATCTGGCGGCTCATCTGGAGCAGCCTGACGCTGCAATACGGTAACGGCATGATTGTAGCGCCGTTTGGGGATCAGCGCGACCAGCGCGACCTAGAAGCCTCGCGCGTGCTTGATTCGGACTTTGTCTTGCTGGCGCCGGTGGCGGAGCGCTACGGTACCGGACAGATCTGGACGGTCTATGCCGATGTGAATGAGGACGATCCGGCGCAAACGTTGCATGTGACGGTGCGGCGTATTTTGCCGAACGCGACGGTCACGCGCGAGCAATATGATTACACGCTGAAACCCCGCGAAACGCTGAATGCGCAGATGCAGCGCGCCGCGATTGACATTCTCCGCCGCATTCAGAATCAGCAGGCACCCACCGCTGCCGCTGAAGAACAGATCAATACCCTGCAGGTGCGCATGATGCAGGTGGATATGAAAGACTGGGAAACCATTCGCCGAAAATTACTCGACGTGCCTGCGATGCAGAAGGTGGAAATCACCTCCATGTCCTACTTTCAGACTAACGTGATGCTTACCTATCGCGGCACGCCGGATCTCTTGGGCAAGATGCTCGCTGCTGCCGGATTCCGGCTGTTTCGTGACGGCGACATACTGGTGCTGGGGCTTCCTATATGAGTACAGCTTCTGTCGTCCGCGGTTCGTTGCAGTGGCGATGGTGGCTGCTGCTGACGATCCTGTTTTTCGGCTTTCTGTTTCTCATCAAATCTATTCTACTTCCGTTTGTCGTGGGCATTCTCACGGCGTATTTCCTCGATCCGGCGGCAGACAAACTCGAAAAATGGGGTGCCTCGCGTGCGCTTGCGACCGCGATCATCACCTTATGTTTCTTTGTGTCGGTGGCGCTTGTATTCATTCTCATCGTGCCGCTGGTGGTGGATCAACTTTCCGGACTTCTGTTGGCACTTCCCGCCTACGCTGCCGAGTGGCAGGCAACCTATGCACCGCAGATTCAGGCGATCATCTCGCATATTGGGCCGGAACAGTTTGATGCGTTCAAATCCGCCATCACCAATTTTTCGGGCACGGCGCTGTCGGTGGTTGGCAAATTCCTTGCGGAGATTTTGCAATCAGGGATGGCCATCGTCAATCTGCTGTCGCTGATTTTCATCACGCCGGTGGTTTCGTTCTATCTGCTCAAGGACTGGGATCGGATTGTCGCGAAGGTCGATGCACTGTTGCCACGCCAACATGCGGATACCATCCGTGAGCAGATCGCTGAAATTGACCGCACGCTTGCCGGATTCATCCGCGGGCAAACCAATGTCTGCCTGTTTCTGGCGGCTTTTTATGCAATCGGATTGTCACTTACGGGGCTCAAATTCGGGCTGGTGATCGGTATTCTGACTGGGTTCATGGCCATCATTCCCTTTGCCGGAATCATCTTTGGATTCGTGCTCGGGGTCAGCGTGGCACTATTTCAGTTTGACGATATGACCTCGGTCGCGGCGGTGGTTGCGGTGTTTCTATTGGGGCAGTTTATCGAAGGTAATTTCGTTACGCCCAAGCTCGTGGGAGACAAGGTGCGTCTGCATCCGGTGTGGATCATTTTCGGGATGCTTGCTGGCGCCGCATTATTCGGACTAGTCGGCGTGTTTCTGGCAGTGCCGGTGTCGGCGGTAATTGGCGTACTGGTGCGCTTTGCCGTTAAACAATATCTCACCAGCGAACTGTACGCGCCAAAATCTCAGATTTCTTCTTCCACCCCCCCATCACCGTGAAACAGATCCCTCTTCAACTTTCCGTGCCCGCCAGTTACGCGGAGCCGGATTTCTTGACAACGCCCGATAACGAGGCGACGGTGCGCTTTGTGCTCAAACCGCATCTATGGGGCACCTACGGGTGCATTCTCACCGGTACGGAGGCAAGCGGTAAAACCCATCTTGGCCGCATCTGGCAGCAGCAAAACAATGCCCATGGCCTTAAGGTTGCGAGCGTGGATGTGGATCTATCGCGTGAACCATGGCACAAGGCGGTGATGCTTGATGATGCGGATGCGTGGCTTGCCGCACCCACATCGCTGTTTCATGTGCTCAATCGCTGCCGTGAAGCGGCATCGTTATGCCTGATTGTGTTGCCGCCGGATTTTAAGGATAGAATCACGCTGCTTGATCTTCGCTCGCGCCTGCTCGCATTGCCAGTAAAAATGCTGCCCGCACCCAGCGATGAACTCCTGCGCGCCATCGTGCAGAAACATTTTGCCGATCGCCAATTGCGCGTGGAGCCGGCGGTGGTGGAATTTATCCTCGCCCGTGCAGAACGCTCGCCGGCCGCATTATCGCAGATGGTTGCCGCGCTCGATCATGCGGCGCTAGAACGAAAGCAGGCAATAACTGTGCCCCTGGTAAAGCGGATTTTAGAACCCGCGCGCAGCATAACAGATAACACTTAAACCAGAAGTTGATCTGCCCGATTTTTTCGCTAAATATGTCTGCAACTATGAAAACCGTACAGACCAACAGCCAACTCAAAGCGTCCATTCACAAATTGTTACCACAACTTGCGCGCATACAAGTATTGATACTGGATGACGATATCCAGATGGCAAAGGTAGTGCGGGACATGCTGGATGCAATTGGATTCGAGCGGATTTTTACGGCGCGCGATGGCACCGCTGGACTGAAGATAATGCAACAACGCCCTATTGACCTGGTTCTGACCGACTGGCGCATGGAGCCCATGAATGGAATTTCATTGGTCAAATTCGTTCGGACTTCGCCCGATTCCCCCAACCGCTTTCTGCCCATTATCATGATGACCGGTCAGGCGGAAATGGAGCACGTGCACGAAGCACGCGATGCGGGGGTAAACGAATTTGTTGTAAAGCCCTTTACCGTTCGCACCCTGATGGAACGTATCATCACGGTGATCGAACAGCCTCGCAGTTTTGTCATGGCAAAAAGTTTCAAAGGGCCGGATCGCAGACGACGCAAACAGGATTCGCCCGTTGGGGTAGAGCGCCGTCGTCGGCGCGATGATGATCCTTTTTCGGCAGGTGGGTGATGGCGCCAAAAAACACACGAGATTCGCAGGATGATCAGGATGATGTGCGGTTCATCCCGCCGGATTTTTCGCTCAAACGCAAAATCGGTGAAGACGTTGATCTCAAGGCGATCCTGAGTCATGAGAATATCGAAAAACTGCAACAGGTCGTCGATCGCTACCAGAAAGATTTTCTCATTTGGGTGGAAAAAGACTTAACCACGCTGATGCAATCACTGCGCTATACCGAACAGAATATCAGCAAATCCGTACCGTACATCACGAAAATCAAGAAAGCCGCGTTCGCGATCAAATCGCAGGCAGGCACGTTCGGCTTCGATCTCGCCTCACGCGTCGCCAAATCGCTCGAGAGTTTTTGCGAGAAAGAATTCCGCTACGAAGAAGAACAACTGGTGGTGCTGCGCAAACATATCGAAGCCCTGCGCACCATTATCACGCGGCAGATCACTGGTGATGGCGGCGAGATGGGCACCGAATTAATGGCGGCGCTGGATCGTCTTACTCAGAAATTTCGGAATTAAGCATCTTCGGAGAGATAAAATGTGTCAGCGTGCCCGTGTGTGGCGCGAGTTCCCGCCAGTGTTCCACAGGTACTGTAAATGCTGCAAGACATGCGGTGGGGAATTTGATCTCTAACAACTCGATGAGTGCCGGATCGCCCTTGGCATATAACCGCAGAGCCACCTCGTGCATCCCCGGATTATGCCCGATGATCAGCACCGATCTAACCCTGTCATCCAATCGCTGCGCATGTGTCAGAATCTCGCCCGCGGTGGCAAGATACAACCCATCCTCATACTGCACCGGCGTTTGAAACCCCGCCTTTGGCAGCACCCATTCCGCCGTCTGGCGTGTGCGCTTTGACGATGAGCACAACACCCGATCGGGTGGGCCCAGATGGGCTTTCATCCATGCTCCCATCTGATCGCAGGCGGAAATGCCCTGCTCATTCAATGGTCGATCCTCATCGCGCATCCGCGAATCACCCGCAGCCGCCTTAGCATGGCGCAAAAAAATGATGGTTTTCATGGTTTTTTGTTACAGGAATTGTGTTTGAAATGGTATGAATAAATAGAGTCACATTACATCAGAATTAGCCATGACTTCTATGGATAAACACCCCAAGCGCCCGTTTGCGCAACCTTCCGAGCGCTATATTAATCGCGAGCTTTCCTGGCTCGCGTTCAACCAGCGCGTGATCGAGGAAGCAGAAAACCCGATGAACCCGCTCCTCGAGCGCATTAATTTTCTCTCGATTTCGGCAGGTAATCTCGATGAGTTCTACATGGTGCGCGTGGCGGGACTGAAAGACCATGTGCGTGATCAGGTGCATAAACTCAGCGACGACGGGCAAACCCCGACGCAGCAATTGCACCAGATTCAGATCCGTGCGGGCGAATTGATGCAAAAACAGCAGCAGATCTGGAATGGGCTACGCAAAGAGCTGAAAGAGGAGGGGATCGTACTGGTAAAACCGGACGACCTCACGAAAGAGGATGTGCGCCATCTGGAAGCCTATTACGAGGAAAATCTCTTTCCCGTGCTCACCCCGATTGCGATTGATCCAGCGCACCCGTTTCCGTTTCTGCCCAATCTTGGCATCGCACAGCTCTTCGTGCTGGGCACGGGAAACAAGGAACAGATCGCCGTCATCCCGTTTCCGCAAAAGCAAAGCCGCTTCATTCGGCTGCCTTCGGGTGGGGATCGCAAGAAGAAAAAAGAAATCCAGCGCTTCGTGCGACTCGAAGACGTGATCGAATGCTGTTTTGAACATATTTTTCCGGGCTTTGACAAACAAGATAGCGCTCTGTTTCGCATCGTGCGCGATTCGGATGTGGAGGTGGATGACGAAGCCGAAGATCTGATGCGATCATCCGAACGTGCGGTCAAAGAGCGCCGCCGCGGCGAGGTGATCCGTGTGAAAGTCATTCATCCGGTGAGCAAAGCCCTCACCTCGTTCATCTGCGAACAGATGCAGGTACCGGAAACGGACATCGTGGAAGTGGAC
>CAZFOM010000032.1:0-8222 GCA_964520155.1 uncultured Rickettsiales bacterium | reverse complement strand
GGACGGGATGATTGGCCTGTCCAACCTGTCGGAGCTATACGAACTGCCGCGCCCTGATCTCAAATTCCCACCGCACACGGCGCGCTTCCCCGAACGTATCAACGATTTCGGTGGTGATTGTTTTGCGGCCATTTCGGCCAAAGATATTGTCGTGCATCATCCGTTTGAGAGTTTTGATGTGGTGGTGCAGTTTCTGCGTCAGGCGGCGCGCGATCCGGATGTGGTGTCGATCAAACAGACGCTTTACCGCACGAGTAAAGATTCTCCCATCGTCAAAGCGCTGATTGAAGCGGCGGAAGCCGGAAAGTCGGTGACGGCGCTGGTGGAATTGAAAGCCCGTTTCGATGAAGAAGCCAATATCAAATGGGCGCGGGATCTGGAACGCGCAGGAGCGCAGGTGGTATTCGGCTTTGTGAGCCTAAAGACCCATGCGAAAGTCTCGCTGGTGACGCGTCGCGTGGAAGGAAAACTCAAATCCTATGTGCATTTTGGCACCGGCAATTATCACCCCAATACCGCTCGCATCTATACCGATCTGTCATTCTTTACGACCGATCCGAGCCTGTGCCGCGATGCGGCGTACCTGTTTAATTTTCTAACCGGCTATGCGCCGCCGAAGGAACTCAAGAAACTCATTCTTGCGCCCAAGGATCTGCGTGCGGGGATTTTGAAGCATATCGAGGAAGAAATCGCTCATGCGCGCGCAGGAAGGCCTGCGAATATCTGGGCGAAGATGAATTCGCTGGTGGATGTGGAAGTGATCGAAGCGCTCTATAAAGCGTCGCAGGCTGGCGTGCATATCGAACTGGTGGTGCGCGGCATCTGCTGCCTGCGCCCTGGCGTGCCTGGGTTGTCGGAAAATATCCATGTCAAAAGCATTGTCGGGCGGTTTTTAGAACACGCGCGCATCTATTGCTTTGGCGCGGGGCATATGATGCCCTCCGCGCAGGCCAAGGTCTATATCGGCTCGGCGGATTGGATGCCGCGCAATTTCGATTGGCGCGTGGAAGCCATGGTGCCGATCGAAAATGCGACCGTTCATGCGCAGATCATGAATCAGATCATGGTCGCCAATCTCAAGGATGAGCGCTCGACCTGGATACTTGAGCCGGATGGGAAGTATCGCCGTCTGCCGCCCAATCCCGAAGCCTTCTCAGCGCATGAGTATTTCATGCATAATCCGAGCCTGTCCGGTCGCGGCAAAGCGCTCAAGAAAGCAAAAACTACCCGCGCCATCGTGTATAAACTGAAGAAATAATGCCACATTTACCCACACTTCATTCCCCGACCGGTGAGCCGATCAAGCATGATGGCCGTATCGGGATTATTGATATTGGCTCGAACTCGATCCGGCTGGTGATTTACGATGGGATCAAGCGCACGCCCAAGGCGCTCTATAATGAAAAAGTATTCTGCGGGCTTGGCAAAGGGCTTGAGCTTTCGGGCAAACTGAATCCCGAAGGGGTGAAACAGGCACGGCAATCCATCGCACGATTGCTCACGGTGGTGAAGCTGATGGATGTGACGGAGCTCAAAATTCTGGCCACCGCCGCGATCCGCGATGCTAAGGATGGCGCAGCGTTTGTGGAAGAAATAGAAACGCGCCATCAGGTGCATGTATCGGTGATTTCCGGTAAGCGCGAAGCGCAGCTAGCAGCCTTGGGCGTGATGGCGTCTTTCTATAAACCGCATGGACTCGTGGGCGATATGGGTGGCGGCAGCATCGAGCTGATTCGCTTGAAGGATCAGACGATTCATAAACAGGATACGCTGCCGATCGGCCCGCTGCGAATGGTGGATGCCAGCGGCGGCGATCGCGCGAAGATGAAAAAACTCATCCACAAGCGGCTGGGTGAGCTGACCTGGCTTTCACAACACCGATCTCCGGTGTTCTATGCGATTGGTGGCAGTTTCCGTGCGATTGCGCGCATCCATATGGAATTGTCGATGTACCCGCTGCATGTGATCCATCACTACGCGGTGAGCAATACCGAGCTGTTACAGATGGTGCGCTATATCCTGAGTTTACGCGACGCGCAGATTGCCAAACTGCCAAGCCTGTCCTCACGCCGAGCCGCCAGTATGGTGCCGACCTGTCTCGTGCTTGAATACCTGCTCACCCGAACGAAAGTGGGACAGGTGATCTTCAGCACCAGCGGGATCCGCGAAGGGTATCTGCACGACAAACTGACACCTTACGTCAAAGCGGAAGACCCGCTCATTGGCTCGGCGATGGAACTGGCGGGGTTGACGCACACTCAGGCCGCGTATGCCAAAGAACTCTACCAATGGATGAGTCCGCTGTTTGCCCTAGAAAACGCTGAACAGAAACGGTTGCGACTCGCGTTCTGTCTCTTAAGTGAGATCGGTGATCTGATGCATCCGGAGTATCGCGCGGAATGGGCGTTTCACCATCTGTTGCAATCCACGCTAATTGGGGTGAATCACCGCGAACGCACCTTGATCGCGCTTGCTCTCTATCACCGGTATCAAGTGAAACTCAAAGACGAATTCTCGGTGCTTTCACTGGTGGAACCAAAAGACCGACTCTGGGCAAAGGTGGCGGGCGGTGCGGCGCATCTGGCCTATCACCTCTCCGGCGCCATGCCGAATAATCTCGCGTTCACCAAGTTCCGCCGTACGCAGGCAGGGCTGAAACTTCAACTGCTGCCGGAGGTTGCAGATTTGATGTCGGATACCATCCGCAAGCGCATGGACGGGTTGGGCGATGCGTTCAAAGCCTTCTCCAAACGCCGCAAATAATCCGCGCGCGTGATCTCGATCACGCCAAACTGCTTGAGGTGCTCGTTTACATATTGCGTATCGAGCAGTTCAAAGCTGCTATCGCGCAACAATTCCACCAGATGCACCAGCGCGACTTTGCTTGCGCCACTAACCTTGCTGAACATGCTCTCGCCAAAAAACGCTCCGCCAAGAGATACCCCATATAATCCCCCCACCAGCACGTTGTTTTTATAGCATTCCATGCTGTGCGCATGTCCCTGCGAGTGCAGCGCTGTGTAGAGCGAAATAATCGTGTGATTGATCCAGGTATCTCGGCGCGCCGGCGTGCGAATATCCGCGCAGGCTTTGATGGTTGCCGCAAAATCGTGATTGAATCGTATCTCAAATGGATGTTTGTGCAGAAACTTCGCAAGCGATCCGGACACATGAAACCCATCGAGCGGAATAATTCCCCGACGCTGCGGATAAAACCAATGCAGCTCCTTATCGTACTGGCTTGCTGCCATCGGGAAATAGCCTTTGGCATAGGCACTGAGCAGGATTTCGGGGGTGATGTTCATGAGGGGCTAGGCTCTAGGGGCTAGAAATACAATTATATACTATCAAGAACCTAGCACCTAGCTCCTAGAACCTAGCAACCGCAAATCATCCGTCATGATCCCATCCACCTGAAGTCGCGTTGCTTTGGCAACGGACTCGGATGTATTGCATGTCCAGGCATAGGTTTTAAGCCCTACAGATTTGGCGCTTTGCATCATCGGTGCATCAAGCAGTTCAATACTGGGCGTAATACCGATTGCGCCCAGATTTTTGGCGTAGTGCGCATACCCGTGCGGCGTACCCACGAGCGATACGCATATGGAAAGAGCAGGGTAGAGCGTTTTGATCTCATGCAGCAATGGATGGTGAAAGGAAATAATTGGCAGATGCTCCGACTGCCATCCGTTGGCGAGTCGTTTCATCAGCAATTCTCCTACGGCCTTACCGCAGGCTGATGATTTGAGTTCGATCAGCACGGTGATGTCTTTACCCAGCGTGTCCAACACTTCATCTAATGTTGGAACTTCTCCGCCACCGCGGATCTTGCAGGCTTTTATTTCCTTAAGGGTTTTTTGCCCAACCAGACCCGTGCTTTCGGTCGTGCGGTCAAGCGTTTCGTCATGGATGACAATTACTTGGCCATCGCGTGACAGATGGCAATCAAGCTCCACCGCACCCGCACCAAGCTCTATGGCTTTCAGAAACGAGGGAATCGTATTCTCAGGCGCATCACACGGAGCGCCGCGATGACCGATTTTTAGCATCAGGATGACTTCGAATATACAATCCGCGCAGGAACATGATGATCAGATAAATACTGTGCGCCATAAAAATAGCAGTGAATCCTACATAATTTCTAACGATTTCACTATAGGGGTGCGTCGCTTCCAACCCACTGGGAGCGGGTGCAGCAGGCGAATAGCCATAGAAATAAAAACACAAGGCGTATGAAACAATGAAAATACAATGCACCTGAAGTAGATCCAGAACATCATCTTCCGAGTACATAAACGAGGTGATCTGAACACCGATAAATGGCGCACAGAAAAGTAGGAGAACCTCTATGGGACTGCCAGAGAATGCGATAAAAATGGCCAGGCATGCGAGCACGTTTAGAAACGTGGCGATGATTTTTCCCTGATAGGTGTAGAGGGTGGCGTGCATGTTACGGCTTCAGCAGTGATTTGATTGCATCGAGTGCGAAAAGATATCCCTGCGCACCCAGTCCACAGATGACACCTTTGGCGGCTTTCGACACATAGGAGTGATGCCGGAATTCCTCGCGGCTGTGAATGTTTGACAGATGCACCTCGATAATGGGAATCGAAAGCGACTTCAGCGCATCGAGAATAGCAATGGAGGTATGGCTGAATGCGGCCGGATTGATGATAATGCCATCAAAGGTTTTTCCCGCACCCTGAATCCAGCCAATCAGCTCACTTTCTGCGTTGCTCTGACGGAAATCAATGCTTAATCCCAAAGCCTCTGCGCGCTTTGCGCACAAATTTTCAATATCTTTCAAAGTCTCACGCCCATAGATTTCCGGCTCGCGTGTGCCAAGCAGATTGAGATTTGGACCATTGAGTATTAGGATAGGTTTTGGCATAAGGAATCCAATTTTATCAGACGTTTCTAGCATGATGACGCAGAAGATACAATGTACCATCAATGGCGAGGCCAAACAGTTGAGCAGTGTGCTGACCGTTGATGCGCTGGTGCGCGAGTTGGCGCTTGACACCCGCAAAGTTGCCATCGAGCGCAATCTCGAGATCGTGCCGCGCGCGCAGTATGAACAGGTGCAGCTGCAAGACGGCGACCGGATCGAGAGCGGCCAGTTCATAGGCGGCGGCTGATGGACGCGTTTACGGTTGCCGGAAAGTCCTTCTCATCACGCCTGCTGGTAGGCACCGGTAAATATAAAAATATGGCTGAGACCAAGGCTGCGATTGAAGCGAGTGGCGCCGAGATTGTAACTGTCGCGCTGCGCCGTGTGGATCTATCGAAAACAGGTGAGGGCAGTTTGCAGGATGCGATTGACCCAAAGCGCTATACCTATCTGCCCAACACGGCTGGGTGTTATACTGCTGAAGAAGCGATCCGCACACTCCGGCTCGCGCGCGAACTGGGCGGGTGGAATCTGGTAAAACTCGAAGTGATTGGCGATGAAAAAACCCTCTATCCTGATATGGAAGAAACGCATAAGGCAGCCAAAATACTAGTGAAGGAGGGATTCGAGGTCATGGCCTACACCACCGATGATCCGCTCTTTGCCAAAAAACTCGAAGATGTGGGATGCTGCGCGATCATGCCACTGGCGGCACCCATTGGTTCGGGACTAGGGATTCAGAACTCACTAAACATCCGACTCATCGTCGAGCAATCCCGTGTGCCGGTGCTGGTGGATGCCGGCGTGGGCACAGCCTCCGATGCGGCGATTGCCATGGAGCTAGGCTGCGCCGGTGTGCTCATGAACACGGCGATTGCGGAAGCAAAAAACCCCATCCTGATGGCAGAAGCTATGAAACATGCTATACTCGCCGGCAGACAGGCGTATCTGGCAGGAAGGATGCCTAAGAAACACTACGGCGATGCATCGTCGCCAAAGCAGGGAGTGATTTGAGATGAATCATGCAGAGGAAAAGAGAGAACAGGAAATCCTACAAGAAAGAATTAGAGGGAATATAAGAACCATCTACTTCGCAGAAAAGAATGCGGCAATACCTGTACTGAGTGGTAGAAAAAAGGATGAAAATCACCCAAACCCAATCGTGGCTTTTGTGCATGGAGGCTCAACTGTGTTTACGGCAGCAGATTGGGTGGATGTTCCAGCTCTTCTTGAAGAATTGAAAGTGCCTTACATTTCCAAAACATCACCATCGGAACTCGACGATTCTGTAAAATCCAGAGGCTACCCTGTAAGCACCACAGCCCTGGATGAAGCGTTGATCAGAAGAAAAAACGGGATTGAGTCTAAAGACGCTGGGCGATCATTGTAAACTATAGTTATGTGATTTAGAAAAAGACCCCGTCTACCCATCCTCTATCGTCATCCCGCCGCAGGGGCGGGATCTATGCCATGCATTAAACTCCATCTGTGTTGATAGGCGTGGATACCGGCCTACGCCGGCATGACGGAGCATTAATTGGGATTTGGAATTGGGGCATTATTAAGTCAAACTGCAATATACAAAATCACGCTTCCGCAGGCGGTGATTTTGGCTGTGGTACTGGCGGCTGGTTGCCGGCTGGTGCGGGCGGCGGGGCTTCTTCCACTGGAGCAGGTGGAGGTTCGGGTGCTTTCTTCTTCTTGCGCGGATCGTAAGGCTCCTGTGTGGGTACGAAGGTTTTGGGCAGCAGGCGCGAGGTGAAGAATTTATCCTGGAAGTAGAAAATCTTTTTGGTTTTGATCGGCGGATTCGATTCGATCAGGATGATCTGTTCGTCGCGTGGCAGGGTGATGACTTCCTGTGGTAACAACAGCGCGCGCTGGGTTTCCGATTCGTTGATGGTGCGCGACGCCGGATTGAAATCCATGAATTTGGGTTTGTTATACGATTGCTGTTTGACGGTCTTGTTGCCGATGATTTTAGAAATCAGCTCGGCGGTTTCGACGTTGTTTGCGGCAAAGGTGATGCGGTAATAGGCGTTGGAGAGGAACGAGTTCATCCCCGCTTCCTCATAGATGCCTTTCAATTGCTGCGTATCTTGCACGATGAGAAATAGCTTCACGCGGTAACCACGGAAATAGGCGATGCCGCTTTGAAACATTTTCATCTCGCCCAGTGTCGGAAACTCGTCCATCAGCATGAGAATGCCGTGCGGCTCGTCTTTGCCAGGCATTTTGCGCGTGTAGAAGTCGGCGGCCTGCTGGTAAAACACTTTCAGCAGCGGCTCCAAGCGTTGTAAGTTATCCGGCGTTACGCCGCAGAACACGGTTATTTTCTGCTTTTTCATTTGCTGCATGTCGAAGTCGGATGTCGCCGTCGCGGTATCAATCAGTGGGTTTGCCCAGAGTTCAAGACCGGAGTTCAGCGTGGAGACAACGCCGGAGCGTTCTTTGTCCGCTTTCTGTAGGAACGCGGCGATGTTCATGTAGGATACGGGGTGGATTTTCTTGCCGATCGTATCAAGCACCACGGCCAGCGAATAGACCACGTCATCGGAACGCATCGTGCGCACGACTTCACCGAATGAGCAGATTTTATCCGGCACGGCGCACAGATAAAGAATCACGCCCAGCAAGAGCGAGCGCGCTTCGTTTTGCCAGAATTCCTGTTCGGGAAGGATGAGGTTACAGATCTTCTGCACATCATCCACCATCTGCCCGGGCTTATCCGAAATCCAGTCGAGCGGATTGTAGCAATGGGTGTATCCATCCGGATCAGCCGGATTCCAGTAATAGACTTTCTGCCCCTGTTTGGCGCGCCAGCCGCTGGTGAGTTCGTAGTTTTCCCCCTTGATGTCGTGGCAGACACAGGAACCATCCCAGAACAGGAGATTCGGGATAACGAAGCCCACACCTTTACCCGATCCGGTAGGTGCAAAGAGCAGGACGTGCTGGAAATCATCTGCGACCAGATAATTATTGACCCCCGTGCGCCCAAGCAGCAGCCCTTTCTTCGCGCGGAGCTTGGCGGCGCGGATCTCGGCTTCGGTCGCCCAGTGCGCATCGCCGTGAATGCTTTCTTTTTTCTTATACGGGCGGAAATCGGATAGAGGCGCGCGCATCCAGAACACGCACAAGGCACCAAAGATAAATGCAATGCCGGGCGGCGCAAACAGCTTCAGTGGATACACCATCGGCATGGAGGGGTTATTCATGTGCTCCACCCACCATTTCAGAATCGTGGTATAATATGCGTAGACAAAGCGCGGATCCATGAGTTGCTCAAGCCCCACGCGCTGGCGGTCAAATGCTACCCCGGGCTGGTAGTAAA
>CAZFOM010000031.1:14150-16539 GCA_964520155.1 uncultured Rickettsiales bacterium | reverse complement strand
ATGGGCATCTCAGTGGTGAGCTCCTATCGCGGCGGCTGCAACTTTGAAGCCATTGGACTCTCGCGCGCACTCGTATCCGAATTCTTTCTTGGTCTGCCTTCGCGCATTTCCGGTCTGGGTCTGGAAGGGATTGAAAACCGCGTGCTGGCTTTGCACCGCAAAGCATTCGATGGAAATGCGGAACCGCTACCTATCGGTGGCTTCTATAAATTCCGCGCCCGTGAAGAACTCCATGCCTATCAGGGGCCGATGATCCACACGCTGCAATCGGCGGTCGAAAAAGGCAGTTATCAGCTCTACAAAAAATACACCGATCTGGTGCGAGCCGAACCACCGCTGAATCTGCGTGACCTTCTCGATTTCAATCCTGATCGTGCGTCTATTGATGTGGATCAGGTTGAATCCATCACCGAAATCCGCAAGCGCTTCGTTGCGCCGGCCATGTCGCTCGGTGCCTTATCGCCGGAAGCGCACGAGATTCTTGCTATCGCCATGAACCGCATGGGTGCCGCGTCCAACTCCGGCGAAGGCGGCGAAGGCGAAGAGCGCTATCAGCCACGACCGAACGGCGATAATCCGAACTCGACGATTAAACAAATTGCCTCGGCGCGATTTGGTGTGACGGCAGAATATCTGAATAGCGCGAGCGAACTCCAGATTAAAGTTGCTCAAGGTGCAAAACCTGGTGAGGGCGGTCAGTTGCCCGCATTCAAAGTCACTACTGAAATCGCAAGGCTACGTCACGCCACACCCGGAGTGTCACTGATCTCGCCGCCGCCACATCATGACATCTACTCGATCGAAGACCTCGCGCAGTTAATCTATGACCTCAAACAGATCAACCCACGCGCGCTGGTGTCTGTGAAGCTCGTGGCTCAATCCGGTATCGGCACCATTGCGAGCGGTGTGGCCAAGGCTATGGCCGATAAAATTGTCATCGCCGGACATACGGGCGGCACCGGTGCCAGCCCCTACTCTTCGATCAAACATGCTGGTATCCCCTGGGAAATGGGACTCAGTGAAGCGAATCAAGTGCTAACGCTCAACCGTATGCGCCACCGTGTCAAACTCCAGACCGACGGCGGACTTAAAACCGGACGTGATATTGTCATAGCCGCCCTGCTTGGCGCGGAAGAATACGCACTTGGCACCGCATCGCTGGTGGCGATGGGCTGTATTCTGGTGCGTCAATGCCATAGCAATACCTGCCCTGTCGGTATCACCACACAAAACCCCGAACTACGCAAAAAGTTCGAGGGCACGGTGGAAAAAGTAGTCAATCTCTTCAGTTTCATCGCTGAAGAAGTCCGAGAGATTCTGGCGCAACTGGGCTATCGGTCGCTCAATGAAATCATCGGACGCGCCGATCTTATCAAACAGGTAGGCTATGGCAGCGATGACCTCGTGGATCTCGACTTAAACCCCCTGCTTGCGCTTGCCGATTCCGGCCTGCACGCTCGCCACTGCACGCGCGCGGAGCGCAACGAAGTGCCCGATACGCTCGATGCTCAGATGATTAAGGACGCACACGCCGCGCTCGAACACGGCGAAAAAATCCAGCTTGCGTATAATATCAAAAATACGCAAAGGGCGATTGGCACGCGGCTGAGTTCGATGATAGTAAACCGGCTGACTCCTCGCTCCCCCCTTGAGGGGGAGCAGACGAGCACGAGCGAGTCGTGGGGGGTATCTACCCCTCCCGCTTTCGCACATACGAAAGCTACCCTCCCTCAAGGGGAGGGTAAAAGAAATGAACTCCAACCCGACCACATCACCATCCGGTTGCGCGGATCGGCGGGTCAGTCTCTTGGAGCATTCGGGGTGCGCGGCCTCAAGATCGAAGTGCTTGGTGATGCAAATGACTATGTCGGTAAAGGCTTATCCGGTGCAACCATCACGCTACGCACACGCCCGTCGAGCAAACTCATCCCACATGAGAACGTCATTATCGGCAATACCGTTCTGTATGGCGCAACGTCAGGCAAGCTTTTCGCCGCCGGACAGGCGGGTGAGCGCTTTGCTGTACGCAACTCCGGCGCCGTCACGGTTGTCGAAGGATGCGGCTCAAACGGTTGCGAATACATGACCGGCGGTACGGCCGTGATAATCGGAAATGTAGGTGATAACTTCGCCGCCGGTATGACCGGAGGAATGGCGTTCGTATATGATACCTCAGATCATCTCCATCATGCCATCAATCCCGAAACCGTGGTGTATCAACGCGTGGAAACGCAGCATTGGCAACATCATCTCAAGTCATTGATTGCCGAACACGCCAAAGAAACCGGCTCGCCACTCGCTGAATCCATCCTACTCAACTGGGACCTCGAACTGCCAAAATTCTGGCAGATCTGCCCGAAGGAGATGGTGAGTAGGCTAGCACATCCCT